>DASXVU010000044.1 GCA_036504055.1 Methanomassiliicoccales archaeon
CAGCTCATCTATCGGTACCTTTTGAACCGGGTTCAACAGCTTGCGGAGCTCCTTGCCGGCCCTACCTTGCTTGATCCTAGCATAGTGATCTTGCGTGGTAGCTTCGTGCTTATGCCCCATCTGCGTGGAGATCATGGAGAGAACTCTAGGGTCCCGATCGAGCGCGTCCGTCGCCGACGAGTTGCGAAAGTCCTTTATCAGGAACTTCACGTCTGCCTGTTTCTCGACCTCGCGCTTGATCTCGTTGAACTTCATGAGCGAGTACACGCCCCCATTCGCGGTCACGTACACGTTGGGAAATAGCATTGTCGATGTCTTGCCCTGCTCCCGGAGGTGCCTCTCCCGGTCGGCGAGGTACTGCCTGATGTACGGGACCATATCGTCCCTCAGGATGGTGACGTCGGTAGGTGCCGCCCCCTTTCGGGTACTCTATGCGCAGCGTGAGCCGCTCCAGGTCGAGGATAAAGGGATTGAGAAGAAGACGTACTCCTCACGCTTTCATTCTGTCGATTGGGAGTTGAAAAGGCTCAAAGGATGGAATGAAATGCTCTGGATGATATGGCTATGTTTTCTTATGGAACTTACCTATTGCTGCTTCTTCTCGTCCTTTTCCGCGGTCTCCTCGTCAACTACGGGTTTGATGCAAGGAGCACCCGGCATCTCAGATACCTCACCGACCGGCGGCATCTCCGCCTCGACTGGCACCGCCTTCTCTCCTTGCGGCTTGGCTGGGGGCTTCCTGTTCTTCCTTATCCTCATTGCACCGACCTGTTCGCGAACCTCTTGGGAAAACATGTCATGTAGCGCTTCAGCGAGCTCGTCGATCTCCATGTTCGTGCCGGTGTCCTTCTTAATCTGTCGTCGCAGTTCATTCAGGACATCCTCATGCAAGAGCGCCTTGGAGATCGAGTCGGGGCTCAGAGCAACGCGGCAGGCCCAGAACGCGGCCAGCTTATTGGAGGCGATCGATGAACGGTGAAGGACCGCCAATGTATCCGCGCAGTGATTGAAGTCATCCTTGCTTAGGTCGACGTTGAACGCGACGTCGTATTCGATCCCTTCCTCAAAGGTCAAGTGGTACAATCTCCAGACTACTCCATTGGTGAGCAACACCCAGGGATAGTTGTTTTTGGAGGCATAGTTCTCCGCCTGCTCGATGTGCCGGTCACGGAGCTCGACGCCTGCAGCCTTGGCCTCGATTATCAGCTTCGGGACGCCGCCTATCTTGATCATGAGATCAACGTACTTGTCTCGGAGCTGTGCCTCCCGGGAGATCTCCGACATAGGGTCATACCCCAGAACGTCCTCGAGGACCTTGATGATCCTCACAACGGTGTCCGCTTCGTTGATGTTCTGTTCCTTGGCCGCCAACAGGTGCGGCAGCATTTTCTTCAGGGAATGCCTGATGCTTAATTGGGTTTTCTGATCCGTGACCCCCACCTTCGTAATTAACTAGTAAGTGGTGAGTATATGTTCTTTATGAGAGACTTATAATAAAAAAACCGTTCACTTCACCCATCTCTCCCCGTCGACGTCATAACCCTACCGAACGTTCGATAAGATCATGGATTGGAACGCAGCCGGTCCGTGGAAGATCCAGGACCTCGAGGGCAACTCGATGATCATTAAAGGCGATCTTAGCTCGCCTCCTTAAAGGCGACATCATTGATCTGTGCGATGAGGCATCTGAGGGAAATATCTCACCGGAAGAATATGAGATTGTGCTCGAGGATGGGGCGGTCCTCAACAAGATTAAGAAGCTCGATGGATAGATTTTTAGGAGAAGACGACGAGAAGCAATGATTCATCGTCCACTCATCAATTCCCTTGGAGTCTTTGTAGTTACTTCTGATATGTTCTTGAACTTACGCTCATGCGAGCAGACGATGGAATCGGCAGTGACGGATGAGGCGGCCAAGATGAGGCTATCCACAATGGAAAGGCGATCTGATTGGGGTTTTATTATCGCCCGTTTGCCTATGACATCATAGTTATATTTTGACATCAGACATCCTGCCTTCTCGGCAACGATGTCGCTGATCGCTATTACTTCGATCCCTTTGGTACATGCGAGGCCATCAATCACAGAAATTGCTCGATCCTCATTTGCCGTTTCCTCAAATGTAATGTAATATACCTCGGTAATGACTGGAGTAATAACCATAGCCTCCAATCGACCCGCATCCAGAGCTTTAAAAAGTTCGACCGATGCCTGACTTTCGCGGGTTGTAGCCTCTACCGTTACATCTAGGATCACGTTCGAGTCAAGGAATATCCTCGACTTAGTCATTCATGATCCGCTGCCTAAAAGCCTTGGGGTCGGAAATATCTCCCTCAAGCATGCCAATCAAGCTTTTGCCATGGCATTTCTCCTTTAGGCTTGTGCAGACTGGCAGAATGGCTCGCGTTTCCTTTAATGTGTTTATCGAGATCTTGATCTCATTTATATCGGCTTCTAAATCGGCTAGTCTCTTCATCGGAGATTGACGTGACGCCACTTTAGGGCGTTCCTTCATATGCTCTCCTGATTCTCTGAGAGATAGTGCATTTCCTCTACTGTAAACGTTATTCATTGCCCAGACCCCCTTACTACGCTATGACAGGTGCCCCGTCATCGCATGAACTGCATCTTGGCGATAGTGCTTAAGCAATCGCAGGGTTATAAATGTTTGTTGATAAATATAAGATTTGTAAGTATAAATAATCCCCCCGATGTACTGTTGTGGCATGGACTTTTATCAGTACTTCATTGTTCTTGGGAGTCGGTTTTTCAACATCCTTGAGCTGAAGGACCTCCGGTGGCCCATATCTTGAGCATATGGCTGCCTTCATAGGTGTTCCCTCGGAGAGTTGAAGCCTTTGATGATCAACCATGAGGCGAACACCATCTCCTGCACCGCGATCGGAACGGCCAAAAGGGAGGTCGCGTCAAACACGTTAGTGTCGGTCCCGAACAGACCCATTATACCGTAAATCAGGATTCCGACGCCCCCTATGAGGCCCCATGCCGATAGCCATCGCGGCACAATCCTCGATCGATATAGGACGCAGTTGAGCGCCAGACCACCGAAGCTTAGGAGTATCAACGTCCCGAACATAAAGGACAACCCACGTAACGAAATCAGCAATGCGCCAATTGATTGAGAGCTGGACACGTCCAGGCGTCCTGTTGCATATTCCTGCCCCATCATTAGCATCAAGAGCAGGCAGACCGCGCTGACAACAATGAAAACGGCCTCCATTATCCTGATTCCAGCATAAGCCATACCGAGACCTTCCACGTGTTTTCTGAGGATCGGGAACATTAATGCCCCGATGCCGACCAATGATATGGCCAGGACCATCTCGAACAATGCTGCCATCATGATATTATTCTCGATTTCGGGCAGCTTGAGGATATAATCGGAACTCTCCAGAGCTGTGCCTAATAGCAATCCGCTGGCCAATGAGGTTATGGTGGCCAGGATAAACAAGGCACCGACGATCGCGGAAGTTTTTCTATAGTAACTTTCTTTCATTTTCTTCACCTAAGAAGAAGAACGACTGAAAATTACTTGGAATTTGAGCCATACAGATATGGCAGTTTATATACTGTTTACCACAATCATGTAATATGCCGATGCGGAAAGTGATTATCGAGATAGAACCGTATGAGACCACCAAAGTGTTCCAGAGCCCGTTGTTCACCCACATCCGCTCCTACGAGGTCTTGGAGGTCCTAAAGTTGGACCATATGAAGAATCTCTTCGTCGACCTCATCGAGTGTCATCTGAAGGAAGGCGTTTCGATCAACGACCTGACATCCATCGGCAACATGGACATCCTCAGCGTAATCCGGTCGGAAGGCGACAAGCACATCTGCCTGGTATTGGGGCATGAAAGTAAGGACACGACCGATGTGTTCAGGGAACTGAACCTCATCTATACCGCCCCCAGCCTGGTATCCGAGGATAGGGTCATCGTCAGCTTCATCAGCAGCCAGAAGGATATGATGAGATTCGTTGACCTAGTGAAGGCCGACATTGGCAAGGTTGTCAATATGTCCTTCAAGAAGTCAACCTATGAGAAGAGGGACCTCCTATCCATTCTGACAGATAAGCAGCGGGAGATGATGGCTGCCGCTTACAGATATGGCTATTATGACATCCCCAAGAGGATAAGCAGCGAACAGTTGTCAGAAAAGGTGAACATCAGCAAGCCAACACTGCTAGAGCACCTGAGAAAAGCGGAAAATAGGATATTCACGGAGATATTGGCCGGCTCTCCGGAACTGAACAAGTAGATACGACACCAAACCAGTGATGTGGGAGAGGGGATCGGTGAGATCGAGATGCCATGATATATCATTGAACGGTCACAACGATCTTTCCTTTGGCGTTGCCTTCTGCATAATATCGGAACGCATCGGCGACCTCTCTGAGCGCAAATCGCTTGTCGATGACTGGTACGACCTTACCAGCTTCGAAGAGTTCGCAGATCAGGGCAAGGTCAAGAGGATTTGGTTTGTACAAAAGTAGAGTGACCTTCCGCTTCCTTAGGACCCATGAACCGAGGAACAGGGACCCGAGGACCGCACCTCCAGAACCTCCGACGAGAACACAGATGCCCTTGGGGGCCAATGCACGCTTATAATCGAAGACCGAGCGATGGGACACGACGTCGACGATCAGGTCATATTCCAGACCATTCCTGGTAAAATCTTCCTTATTAAAATCGATGACGTGGTCGGCGCCTATCGAAAGCAGCATGTCTAGTTTCTCCGCCCTGTCCACGCCAGTGACCTCGGCTCCGAACGATTTCGCTATCTGGACCGCGAACGTGCCCACTCCGCCCCCTGCTCCGTTGATCAGGACCCGTTGTCCGGACTCGATCTTCCCTTTGTCCCGAAGCCCCTGGATGGCGAGCCCAGCCGCCTGGGGTATTGCCGCGGCCTGTTCGAAGGACAGACCGGTCATCTTCATCGATAATGATGTCTCTCTGGCACATACATATTCTGCGAAACCACCCCAGCCGTCCCGATTGATGTCTCCAAACACTTCATCCCCAGGCCTGAAGCGGGTGACGTTCCTGCCCACATCCTCGACCGTTCCCGCCACATCGCATCCAAGTACCTTATATGGGGGTTTTAACCGGCCTCCCAGACTAATATGCCCCCGGCCGTTGAGGAGCTCCCAGTCCCATGAATTTATGGAAGCCGCACGGACCTTGATCAAGACCTCATTGTCCTTTGGGGTCGGCCGCTCCAGATCCTGTTGTTGAAGGACATCTGGAGGTCCATAATTGGTCCACACAACGGCCTTCATCCTACATGCTCCATCAGGTCCGATCCACCTTCAACAATGATGACCTCTCCTCGATTAGAAATAGTCTGCCCATCTGTGACGACTTCGATATGTGTCGGTCGGTCGAAAGAGCGACCAGGGCAGTCTCTTTGGTAGCGGGCGATTGTGCCGGTATGAGGGGGCCGATCTTCCTTTATTTTGTGGATGCAAGCTCCCGAGCATGCACCCTCCCCCATTATTATATTATTCAGATGATCATATCTTCCACCCATGAGATCCATCTTGGTCCTGCGCTCATATCATCATAACAACACCGAAAAGATAGCAAAAGTCTTCGCATCTGTTCTTGATGCTCAGATAAGAACACCGCAAGAGACAGGTCCAGACGAGCTTCAACAGTATGACCTGATAGGATTTGGGTCAGGGATCTATGATGGAAAGCACCATACAGACCTGCTGGCCCTTGCCGATAGAATGCCATCGGCCGTAGGAAAGAAGGTTTTCATTTTTTCGACCAGTTTCGATAAGAGGATCGACCTGATCCACTCGTCGCTCAGGGAGAGATTGGTATCGAAGGGTTACATCATCGTTGATGAATACAATTGCGGAGGTTTCAACACCAATAGCTTCCTGAAGTACTTCGGGGGACTGAACAAGGGAAGGCCCAATGCTGAAGACCTCAAACGCGCTGAGGGGTTCGCTCAAGGGTTGAAGCAAAAAATGGAGACCTGATGATCGGCCCAGATCTACCTTTCCCTGCTTAGGTCTAGGCCCTTCTGTCGTTCGCTGCTCAAAACCGCTTGAATCTCACTGGAAAATCAAAGAACGAGCATCGCCGCACAATAATCACATGTATGTTCAGGTCAGTTCATTACCTCCTGCGGTGCTTCGGGCATATGCCTCATTGCATAACAGGCCGTGAATCGTCAATGTAATTGCAGGCCCAATTGATTGATATGGTGATGCTCTCATATTTCAACCCCAAAAATGCTGCTGAACTCTTCGAGCTTCTTGAACTCGACCAGATACATCCTTCCTTTCTGAGTAATGGTGTAGGCCGTTCCCTCTCCGTCCCCCGATCTAGCAATCAGATTAGATTTCTCCATCTGAGCCAGGTACTTAACCAAACGGTCATGGGGAACGTTGGCTGAATGCAGCAGGTGCGTTATCTTGAGGTTCTCACCTACCTCGATCGACCTTAGGATGTCGGCAAAGATGCGGGATCTGGAACGGTGCTTGGATCCCCCCTCAGCCATGGGCCACCCTCTTCCGGATAATCGCAGCAAGGATCACGATATATCCTGACAAACTCAGGACATTCGCAATGGCAGCTCCCCAGTCAGTCCCATTATGCGTGATCGACCAAACAACCGAATCATAGTTGAGAAAGCCGTATGCCACGTTGGAGAGGATCAGCAGATATCCCAACATCCCGATGAGGGCGTCCTTATTCCCTTTGGCCCTATAGAACGAGAAGACCAGTGTTATGATCAACAACATCAGAACGACGGAAATTGTCGCTGTGACGTATGGAAAGACAGGATGGCTGAATGAGGTCCCGGAATACCTGTTGAAGGAGTAAAATGAATACACAAAAGTGAAAGCCAATGAAGCTGCCAGGACGTCCAATTGAACCCGACCAAGAGTGATCGTCCTGTTCCTCAATTCATTGAGATAGATAAAGGCCAATATGGCAAATGCGGAGGTCTGGATGATGGATAGGACATTGAGGATCGTGATCGAATTTTCATTGAAATCTGATCCTTGGATGCTTGAAGGCCACTGGAACAATCCCATCGCTCCCGCGATTGGGAGAAATGACAAACATGAAAGCAGAAAGAAAGAAATGGATAGCAGCAGGGATGATCCGCTTCCGACTTTGATATACCCCCATAGAGCTATGCTGGCAATAATTAGGGAGATCGGCGCAATTAGCACTTGTGCCAAAATGCTGATTGTCTGCGGATCGATCACGTTCACCGGAAAGTAAAATGGGACTATTTATTAATGATAATGATGAACGCGATGTTCACTTTGTTAATATAAACGGATTCTCATCATGCAGGGGAAATGAATGGACACAGACAATATGCCCTTAAGGAAGCCAAGGAGGAGGATCATGGAGGCGCTAGCCATCTTCGTAGTCACCGTCGTGGTTTTCGTTGTAATAATAACGGTTCTAGATCCAAAATCAGATGGGTCAAACCAGAGGTCTTTTCCCCTTTCTAACGGTGATTACATCGAGTTCAGTATCCATGGAACGGTTCACAATGTTAGCGTTGGTGGGGAGTTCATCTATTATTTCACCGAGAGGAACGATCGCGGTCCAGATTACTATGTCCTGACCCTCGCTCCCAGGGCACCGACGGACCAGACTTCCCCGTTCGGCTCTGAGCCTTTCCTGGCCTCGGAATATTTCTATTATAATGGATTGAACCTCACGGGCATAGGAGGCCTGCTGGTCCACGGCTTCAGTCATTACAATGGAGCGAACACTTCTGACCTATGGGCCGATGGTTTTGGTGATTTCATCAATTACGAGAATGTCAACCGGTACGATATCCAAGGCGTCTATTCGAACGGGATCGCAGCCCACTATAGCAACAGCAGCGAGGGGACAACAATGGAGCAATGGATCGCAAATGGTACTGGCTTGCCGGTCATGCTGAACTATTCAGATGTATATGGTAACAATCTATCTCTAACGATCTCGTATTCGAACATACAATGGATTTCGAACCTTCCGCGCGGAGAGTGACCGGCGGAATCATTTCCCGATAACAGAATTCTCATTCTTGGCCATTGCTTAAGGGTCCGAACAGTAATTTGTTAGGATGCGGCTACGATACCGGATTCTTAGATAGTAGGTTGTAGCGATAATAATAAAGAGGCGTTTCGATGGTAACAGGTCTATAAGAATTATGAACATCAGGTTCATGTTCATAATATATTGAAATTCCGATTTCATTCTGGGGAAGTTGGAGAAAGGTCGAAATTTCGGCATTTGGTGGATCGCGGCAGTCTTCTTGACTTAGCTCCATTGCCTCAGGAAGATACAATGGAAAAAGGGTGGAGACGTAGAGCGCTGGTCGCGATGGTCGTGGTCGGTATCCTGGCATTAGTGCCAATATTATCACTTGCCGAGGCAGGCGGCAATACTCGGGCTGGATCGAATGTGAATATAAGGACCGATGTAACCGTGAAATGGCTGGGAGGCTCAGGAACTTCGATCGATGCAAGCGATCAGATCGGCCAGATCGGTTCAAATTCAGTCGAGATAAACGTAAATGAACTTGGGACCTTGGTTACGAATCAAGACATAGTCATCATCGATCAGGCGAGTTTGAACGATCTGCAATTGGCATCGGTTTCGGCCGATCTGACCAAAGTTATAGAATCCGGTATCCCAGTCATATTGATAAATAACGATCAATATTTATTAAGCAGGGCGGCTGATCGGATTCAAACCAATACAAATGAGGATAAGGCTGTGATTTCCGCAGAAAACCGGTCGGTCGAAGGAAATCACATTTCTCAACTTTATGCTGTCAATTGCACCATTTATGGTCTAAGATACTACCCATCAACTGGGGGCTCATCGACCTATAGCGGGGGCAGTCAAGGACAACAGGTCGATGCTGCGCAAGTGCGATCTGCCTATTCCTGGGCGTTTCAAAAGATAGGCGGATCGTCGGAACTTGCATCGGGTTCGGCGCCCGCTTCATCAGGTGCGATGAGCATGTTGCTTACCCCACACTGGGTACACGACACCGATTTCACTTACTCTGAACCAGCTGATACCACCCATGGCTACATGAACGTTGTGACAAACTATTACTACCTGGCTGACGACGGAGATTCAAATTTTAACTATTACTATGTAAAATACGGGCTTCTGGACATCCCTGGACAGACAGGTTACTGGGGATGGTCAAATGGAGACATGAACATAAACACCCAGAACCTTGCGGCCTTGGGGAGCGATTACCCGACAAGATGGCTGATAGATTACAGCCCCACCACACAGGTCAGCGGATCCATCATCAGCGTCAGCATCGATGCTAATGGACCAGCCGTTGGGTGGTCATTTCCCTTTGATCCCGTTGGAATTTATAATCAATGCGATCTAGGGGCGCCCCGCGCACAATGGTGGTATGACATCGATGAGGACAACTTACAGTTCAGTCAATCATTATACGTGATCCACCCAGGAGCAGAGGTAAAGACCGAGCAGCTCTGGGGCGGATATTACCATGTGAATTATGACAAATATTCGATAACGTGGTTCCATTGGAACGGTCTTTGGGAGGAATCATACACCTGGACCGCAATCCTTTCTGGGAATGTGTACCCTCTTTGACGACAAAACATCGTGGAGAGCACAAACCCAAAATTCCTTTTTTTCGGTCCACAGCTCATTTTGATTCTTCCGAGAAATTCGACAGTGAATTCGAGTCCATAAGAGCATTGATAGCCTCCGTGAACGGCTGGGACCATTTGGATCATCGTCACATGTTTTTTTATAGTTGCCGCAAACCCTAGTTCATGTTTCCTGGGGCTGGAATATAAAGGATCTCTCTGCAAGGTCCAGAAACATTCAGCGATAAAAGATCAAGCTCCCCTGATGCCGCTGACCGGCACCGAAATAACGAATTTGGCTCCTTTCCCGGTCATTCCCTGTTCGGTCATGTCGATCCCGGTGATCGAAAGTATCTCGCGGGACAAGAATAGGCCGAATCCGTGACCCTTCCCAAAACCCTTGGTGAAAAGCTTCTCCTTGATGTCTGATTGGATGCCTACGCCGTCATCCTCGCAGATGATGGCACGCGACCCATCGCGATCGTCGACGGAGAATCGGATGGTCTTGATATCGCCTCCATGGATCTTCGCGTTCTGGATCAGATTGAGGAAAACCTTGCTTATCAGCGGGTCGGCGAATATCTCGGTGCTTCTGGGAAGGTCGTTGACGATCTCGATCCCCCCAAGATGAAGATCGGCGGAGCATTTCTCCACCAGTTCATGGACGTTCTGCCATGAAGGTGCATGGATGCCGATGTCCTCATAGGTCTTGGTGAACTGGATCATTGCGGATATCCGTTCAGCGGCCTTCTGGGCCTTGGCCAGATATAACTCCGCGGCTGAGGCGTTCTGCACGCTCTCCATCAACCCCAGATATCCGGTCAGAACGATCAATTGGTTGTTGATGTCATGCCGGGTGATGTTGGATAGCAGGTTGAGCTTCTTGTTGGTCTCTCGCAGCGCCGATTGGGCCTTCTCCCGTTCAGTGATGTCCATGAAACATTCCAACATCCTTTCCTTTCCGTGGATGCTGATCTTCTTGACGGTCTTCAAAATTGGACGGTTACTGCCATCGGCGCACATCAGCGTTCGCTCGAGGTTCTTCACCTCCATCCCGCTATCGCAAACTGGACATACGCCGTTAAGGCCTGGACAGAGATAGTCGTGACACACATCGCCTACCATCTCCCTTTCATCGCAGCCTAGCATTGCCGCCGCTGCCTCGTTCACGCTCTCTATCGTTCGTTTCACGGGATCGATGATGACCACTCCGATAGATAGGTTCGACATCAGGTGCCGATGGAATTCCTCGCTCTCCCTGAGCTCTTTCTCCAGACGTTTCCGCTCGGTGATGTCACGGAATATGACCTGGGCGGTCGGTTTACCGTCCTCCAAATAGCTAGTGGCCATCACCTCGACGTCTATGACCCCTCCATTAAGTCGGCGGAACTTCTCCTCCATAAGAGGAGCAACGGTCCCAGGATTGGCGTAAAGGAAATTCATCCTGTGCTCAATGATCCCTTCTGAACCGGGTCCGGCGAACTCGGATACCGATCGTCCCAGATGGTCCTCGACCGATCTCGCCCCCATGAGCATGCTGGCCGTTTCATTGGCTTGGACGATCTTGCCATTCTGGTGGGTGATGATCGCATCAAAGGATTGCTCCATCAGCCTCCTGAGACGATCCTCCTTCTCACCGAGCTCGCGATTGAGCTCCGTCATGTGCTTGTCGAGCTCTCGACGTTCGGTGACATCGATCCCCACCCCCATGAAGAAGGTGCCTTCCTTGGTGTCCAATCTGCTCGATGTCAAAAGATAAGGGACCTCTCGACCATCCTTCATCACCAACTGGGTTTCGAAGCTGGTCTTGCCCTCTGACATACACGTTTCAATATCGTCCAGCGCCGCCTTGGCGTCCTCCGGCCGGAACCACTCAAATACGTGCTTGTCCAGCATCTCCTCGTCCGAGTAGCCGCTCACCTCCCGGTGATTCTTGTTCCAGTTGACCATTCGCATGGTCTGCCCGTTATAAAGGTAGAAGATACCGGGGAGACTTTCCACCAGCGTCTCTGAGAGGGCCTTCTCCCTCTTCAGCTCCTCTTGTCCTTCGGTTATCGCCTTCAGTTGCTTGCGAAGTTCCTCTTGTGCCGCTGCCAGTTGTTGATTGACAGCGTTCAGTTCCTCATTGTTCTGTTTTAAGGACTGTTCAGATCTCTTACGTTCTGTTATGTCCCTGGCTATGACCTGGAAAGCATCGCATTTGCTGCCTTTCCTAATGCCCGAGGAGCGCAGCTCCACCCATCTTATGGTGCCATCCTTCCGGTGGACCCGGGCAACGATGGGAGAGGTAGGAAGACCTTTCATCATGGCGATTATCGATTTTTGGAAGAGCTCAAGGGTTTCCTGATCAAAGACCCCGAGATCTGATACGCTTCCACCGATTATCTCTTCCTTATGCAATAGCACCATGTCGGCCGCGGCCTGGTTGCAGTTCAATACTTCGCCCTTGACACCGACGATCGAAATGGAATCTGGGTTATCTTGGAACAATGTGCGGAACTCCGATTCGCTGTCCAACAATGCGGACTCGGCATGGTGCCTTCGAACTATGGTGGTTATCCTGTGTTCCAGTTCCGCGAAGAGCGATCTAGGTTCTCCGCCCTTTTGGAGATATGCATCGGCACCATTGTTTATCGCTTCAATTACGACCTCTTCCCTGCCTTTGCCAGTGAATAGAATGAAAGGGATGGTGTCCCCAGAAGCACGCAACGATTTGAGGAATCTTATGCCGTCCTCACCAGGCATCTGGTAATCGGATACGATCGCATCATAATATTTTTTGGCGATCGACTCTCTGGCTTCCTCCACCGACCGGGCCACGTCAACCTTTATCGACCCAGACATCTCTAGAAATTCCTTTGTCAGATCGCATATGTAGGGTTCGTCATCGACGGACAGGATCTGTATTGCTTGTGGCGACATCAGGCCAGCTTTGACCATATTATGCGTATTTATTTTATTCTCTCAGCATAGATTTCAATTTGGCAGGCTCTATCCGATGCATGCTTTTGCCTTAGCGGTCTTGAGAGTCACCTATCTTTAGACGTCTCATGTATGTCACATGACCTCCTTCAGGTCGTTATGGACATTTCTACGGGTACGTTCCCTCACCATATCGCTCCTTCCATAATCATGAGATGATCGAACGCCATCCGGACCGATAAATGTCCTAATGTGGATACTTAGAATCCATAGCATCCGCTCATGGCTATGTTTGCGGAACGGTTACGCACCCTTAAGAGAGGCTTCTCTGTGCGCGCTTTTCCTTTACCAACAAAGAGTAGATCGTCTCTTTTGTCTTCTTTATGTTGGTTTCCAAGGCCGGCCCATCGGCATCCTTCAACAGCGTTTTAAGCTCATGCAGAACCAGAATCTCGGGGTAGGGTTTTCCGAAGTAGTTCTCGTCATAGATTAGCCTGTCCAAGGAATCAACCAATTTTTCCAAAACCTTCTTTATATCGTCTTCCTTGGATCTTATGCTGTTATCGATCGAATCGTCGATCATGTCCAGTTTTTTGCTGATCCTTACCAACACACCTTTGATTTTTATATCCATCTCCTCACCCAGTCTGTAGACTTTTTCTCCATGGGACATGCTGATCGAAACATTTTTGCTCATGTCCCTAGGGTTTTTATCCCATCCGTAAATGCATGGATCGAGGAAAGTCGCTGTTCTAAATTTCACCTTTCCTCGGGGTATGTATGCGCTTCATATAGTTTTTAATTTCGGACAGTTTGACCATAATATTCTATCCGACCAATATGAAACATTCGCTCTGGCATCGATTATTCTTAAAAATAAGGAAACATTCCATCGATGTGCCGGAAAAGGCGAAGATTGACACTATCGGAAACATATTCGTGGGCGCTACCTGAATCTTAGGATGCTTAGGATTACCAATACAACGGCGGTCAGGATAACGGCACCAAACAGCCCAAAAGTGAAAAGGCCCAGTGCGAATGCCGCTACAGATCCGAGTCCCAATGTTTCCCAGTGCATCCTTTTTGCCATTATCTTCCTTCCTCCTGAACTAAATCCCGGTCTAAAAGACTGACGGTCGTACGTGGTCGATGATCCCTGGTCATTTCGATTTCTCAGGCCAAAATGGGGCCTCTTGCCTTACCTGAGGCTGCTTTGAAACCGCTCATCTCTCATCATCCAATCAGGCGAAAATGGTGTATGGATCACACATGGCTCAACACTCTCGGTGGTCCTAACCACTATTCGGGTTCTCCCGACGAACGAACCGACCTATGGCCTGAGATTATTGGATCATGTCCAATCCAGTGAGTTTTGCACTTATATCCCAAAGCCTTTTGGCGACCTCCTGGTCGGTCGATTCTGGCGAGGACGATACCACTCTTTTCTTGGAAAAGTATTTTCCCGATACGTTCTCCATCTCTGGAGCCGAGGCCAGATAGATCGATGTCGTCGCTCCTTTTCGCGCCGATATCATGAACGGATAGGCCAATGGGACGAAGGCCTTGGCGGCTCCCTCAAGCTCATGGCCGAAATTGGTGCGGACGACTCCTGGATGCAGACAGTTCGCGGTCACCCCGGTCCCCTGCAGCCGTCTGGCCAGCTCGAAACAGAAAAGCAGATTCGCCAGTTTGGAGCGACCATAAGCCTTGAACGAGGAGTAGTTCTTTTCCATCATAAGGTCATTGAAATCCAGATGGGCACTGGAATGGGCCGCTGAACCGACCACGATCACCCTGGACGGGGCGCTTCTCTTGAGGACGTCCAGCAGCAGATTGGTAAGCAGGAAATGAGATAGGTGATTCACCTGGAAGGTATACTCGAAACCATCAATGGTAACCTTTCGTTTGCCGGAGACCAGCCCGGCGTTGTCGATAAGCACGTCGAGTCGCTGATATCCGGTCCTGAAGACATCAGCGGCCTTTCTCACACTGTCAAGGGATGCCAGGTCGCATTTGATGAAATCTGTCTCCATGTTTCCGGTCCTCCTTTTGATATTCTCTATCGTCGCCGCCGCCTTCTCTGCGTTGCGTGCCAGGATGACCACCTTGGCTCCCATTCCCGCCAATCCGTACGCCGTTTCCCGGCCTATGCCTGAGGTTGCCCCGGTTATGAGAACTATCTTGCCTTTCATTTGATCGTTCGCCATGATCACTTCACCACAGAGTGCTTCGGACCGCTGCCCACAAGAAACCTTCGGTCCTTGAATGACCAACGAAACCAACTGGGTTTTCTGCAAACTCTTAAGATGGTTCAATAGGATTGGTCAATCACATGGTGAACATTTACTTCGTCGGCACCGCCGGAAGCGGAAAGAGCTCGCTGGTCTATGCATTCCAGCAGTGGATGACCCTTCAAGGGCTTGACTGCATCACCATCAACCTAGACCCTGGTGCGGAGTTCATCCCGTACGAACCGGACATTGACATCCGGGACTGGGTGAAGGTGGGCGAGGTCATGGCCGATTACGGCCTCGGTCCGAACGGAGCCCAGATCGTCTGCGCCGACCTGATGGCCCTGCACGTGAAGGAACTGGTCGCCGCGGTCGAAGGGTTCAAGACCCCTTACGTACTGATCGACACGCCGGGGCAGATAGAGCTGTTCGCGTTCAGGCAGAGCAGCCAGGTGATAATCGAGCAGTTGGGGCAGGACGAATCGTTCTTGGTCTTCCTTTCGGACCCTCTCCTGGTCAAGACACCGTCCGGTTTCGTTTCCTCGCTCATGCTCTGTGCCACCACCCATTTCAGGTTTGCCATCCCGTTCGTCAACGTCCTGTCGAAATCAGACATGTTGAGCGAGGAGGACCTGGAGCGCGTGCTCGAATGGTCCCGGGAGCCAGAGGCGTTGAACGCGATCCTGATGGACGATGAGGCACATTCTCGTGTGCCGCTCTCCCTGGAACTGTTCAAGGCGCTGGAGAGCATAGGCATGTACCGGACCCTGACGCCGGTCTCCGCCGAACTGCAGGAAGGGATGGAGGACGTATACAATGCCATCCAGCAATCCTACCAAGGCGGGGAGGACCTGAGAAGCGACTGATCCCTTGCAAGGGGGCGGTCGTTCATAAGGGCCCCATGTCATCGCCTTGACCAACTCGATCCCGCGCTCGCATGGACCCCGATTCCACACCCAAGTCAAGGAAGGATCGGTCGCGATCATTCAGCAGGTCCGATAAGCGCTTCTATGTCCAAGACCCACGATCTGATGGTCCCCAAAGCGTCCTCGACCTTCTTTGGGTCCTTTTCGAATCCCTTTAAAAGCTCGGCCTGGTGGAGATAATACTTGCGCAAGGCCCGCAGCGTGGCAGACCCCCTCGTCGACAAACTTCTTGCCTGGTCTGCCTGGATGGATGAAAGAGCATTGTCCATCTCGTCAATGAAGAACCCAGTATGTTTCCTGAAGTCCCTAGCCACCCATTGCCGCTCGAAAAGATTCCGTGATTTCCAGCCTCGCGTCTGTTCACGATAGGTGGAAACAACCTTGTCCAGCAGGTCCTTTGGTAGAGCCGATGGGCTTGGCCCGCCTATCTCTTCTACAATCCCCGCCGGTTCGATTCCCATGTCCTTGAGGACCTGGATCGAACTGACCTCTTTGCCGTGATACTTATCTGCCATCGCCACAGACCCTGCGAAGCCGACCCCGGCCTCTTCGATGGTCAGCAAGGCTGCCCGGTTCACATTCAACAGTTCTTCAGTGGTCAGTCCCATGAAGGAGGCTACCTGGCCCCCTCCATCGAGGAACCCCGGCGTGGGAACTATTCCTGGGCCGATGGTAAAGGCGTTGACCCCGGTCCCATCGATCTCTGCACTGATCGTGTTGGACAGTTCCACCTGGGACGTTTTGAAGACCTCATATGCCCCCATGAAGGGTGCAGCCCCGGATGATGAGACACATACGAAGGTCCCATGCTTGGATCGGATCATTTCCGGTAGGAAAGCCCTCGCCATCAACACCGGCCCCCTAAGGTTTACCCGGTAGCTGCGGTCCCACGATTCGATCGGCACCTGAACAACCGGACCCATAGGAAATATCGTGGCATTATTGATAACGACCGTCGCTGACCCGAAGGACCTCCTGGTTTCGGTCACCAATTGCGTAATACTTCCTTCGTCTCCCACATCCGTTCTGGTGAAAATGACCCGTTCCTTTCCGAACTCCGCCTCCATCTTTTCAGCCGCAATTCGTCCATTGGCTTCGTCGATCTCCGCGATCACGACCTTTGCCCCGAGCCAAAGCAAAGCCCTCGCTGTCTCAAATCCTATGCCCCTTCCCGACCCGGTCACTATGGCGACCTCGTCCGCAAGTGCGTTCTTTGACAGTTTGCTCGATTCGATCAGCATGTCGGAACCTGAAGACGTAACGATGTGGTGGCCTGATTATTGTTTCTAGCGGATGGACAGCCCTCCTTCCGGACAGCCTCCGAGGGGGTAATTGGCTTTAAGAAATGGACCGTCCGTATCTTTCCTCATGTCAAAGACGATCTTGACCTGCCCTCAATGCGGCTCGTCCGATCTATACTATGAAAACGCCATGATAACCGGCGTCATTTATCACTGCAAGAAGTGCGATTACGTGGGACCGGTTGTTCTGGAGAGGGACATGACGGAAGAAGAGATCGAGGCCATGAACAAGGATAAGGCCGGCCGGAAAAAAAGGGTCTGACGCCGTTCCCTGCGTTGACATAGGGCATGGTCTCGGTCCATATTGCCGTGATGACCTGGGCCGATCATCGGTCGAATTGATCCAGCTGAGGAACGGCCCCAAAGATAAATCCGGGCCAGAGGAAGATGCCCTGCTTGGTGGGATGAAAAAGGAGGAATTGAAAGGGGTTTATGCGAACATCGCACCGGTCTCGGATTGCTTGATCTCGTCGGTCTCCAGGACCTTGGTGATCGCCCTCTCGAAATCGCCTCCGGTGACATAGTCCCGGTTGTCCCTGATGGCGAACATGCCGGCCTCTGTGCATATGGCGCGGATGTCTGCACCGGTTGCGAACTCGGCCTTGGCCGCCAGTTCGATGGCCAGGACCGATTCGTCGACGTTCATCTTCTTCATCTGTATCTTGAAGATGGCCAGCCTGCCTTCGTAGTTCGGCACTGGTATCTCAATGATACGATCGAAGCGTCCCGGTCTCAAGAGTGCCTCGTCCAGTATGTCCGGGCGGTTGGTGGCCCCTATGATCTTGACATCGGCCAGCGGGTTGAATCCATCCAGCTCGGCCAGGAGCTGCATAAGGGTGCGCTGTACCTCGCGGTCTCCGGATGTGGCGACATCAAGGCGCTTCGCTCCGATCGAGTCGAGCTCGTCGATGAACACAATGGATGGTGCCTTGTCCTTGGCCAGCTCGAACAATTCCCGGACCAGTCGGGCGCCTTCGCCGATGTACTTCTGGACCAGTTCCGAGCCGACCATCCTGATGAAGGTGGCATTCGTCTGGTGCGCAACGGCCTTGGCGAGCAGGGTCTTTCCCGTTCCCGGCGGCCCTACCAGAAGGACCCCCTTTGGCGGCTCGATGCCCACTCTCTTGTAAAGCTCAGGTCTCAGCAGCGGGTCTTCCACCGCCTCCCGGATCTCGATAATCTGCTCCTCTAGCCCGCCGACGTCGTCGTACGATATGCTTGGCTTGTCGATTATCTCGGCCCCGATGACGATCGGGTCCAGTGATGAGGGCAGGACCGACATGACTGCCAGCGTCTGCTTGTTGAGGGCCACTCTGGCGCCAACGGTTATCTCGTCGGTCGGAACGTATTCTGAGGTCGTAACTATGAAGTCAGGCCCGGTGGAGCTCTTCACGATGACCCTTCCATCGGCGAGCACGTCCTTGATGTTGCCTATGATCAGCGGAGGGGATTTCAGCCTCTCCAGCTCCGAGCGCATGCGTTTCAGCTCCTTCTGCAGTCGGAATAGCTCGCTCTCCACGTATCTCTTTTCGCCCTCGACCCTCCTTACTTCCTCCAGAAGCTCAGAGTTTTGGCGTTCGACCATCTCCATCTTGTCCTTGGTTTCTTTGGAGATATAGTCGTCGAGCTGTTCGTCACTCAATCTTGGCACCTCGTTCTCTCATATAAAAGCGCTCTATATATGACAGTTTCGTGCCGATTCGCGTGGGGGAACGAAGGAGGTGTAGCTTGTCCAGCATTTTTTGGGCACTATGTCAGCACCGTGGGCCCGACGGACGGGAAAAGGAGAACATTAAATCGGGGAAGGTCATTTGTGCTACGATTGACATGCTCTGCGAACTTTGTGGTAAAGAAACGGACAGACTGTTCACCGTCCAAATAGAAAGTACCATTCTCAAGGTCTGCAAGGACTGTTCCAAGTTCGGAGATCAGGCCAAAGCCGGGGGGAAGGAACCGGCCAACAAGCTGGTCATCGAGAACCGCCTGCAGAACCGTGAAAGGCGCATGAAGACCAAGGACGTTTACGAGCAGCAGGAAGAGACCATCGAGCTGATCGTCGACTATCCCAAGAGGATCAAGGATACTCGTGAGGCCCTCGGCTGGAAGCAGGAGGAACTTGCCTCCAAGATGGGGGAACGATTAAGCATAATCACAAAACTAGAACGAGGCGACATGCGTCCCGACGACTCCCTGATCCACAAGGTCGAGAAGACCCTCGGAATCAAGATAACGGAGCGCGTGGCCGTTATGAAGCCGGAGAAGGCCGCCGTGTCCAAGGGCGGTATGACCCTTTCGGACTTCATTAAGAAAGGGTGATCGAATCCAAACCAATCGGTGGGCGAGGCCGCTCACCTGACTTTTTTAATTCAATATCGCGATGGTCAGCCAAAGATCAAAAAGAAAAATAGAGAAAAAGGTTTGGGGAACAGGTTTTACTTCTTTCGCCTCAGGAACAGGAAGGCGCCACCTCCCAGTATCGCGACCACCACCACGACGATCCCGGCATAGAGCAATGTGTTGTCAGTGCTGGGCGTTGAGCTGATGGCATTGGGTATGGCTGTCACTACGCTGGACGCTGTCCCGTTCCCGTTCGTGTTCTTGGCCACAATCTGGTATCCGTAGCTGTGGCCAGGAACGACGGCATTGTCGGTATAGGTGGTTGTTGTTCCGATGGTGGTGTTCAACAAGGTCAGCTGGGACCCGTTGTCAGAACGGTACACGTTATAGCCTGTGATCGGGGAGGCTCCAACGGAGTCCGGTGCATCCCAAATGATCACCACCTTACCAGCCCCCGGCGTCGCTATCACGTTCTTCGGTGCCGACGGCAACGCAAGGTTGACGGGTGTCGCCGTGACCTCGTTCGATGGGTTACTGGTCCCGTTCGAGTTCACTGCCTTTACCACATAGTAGTAGGGGATCTGGTTCATGGCCGAACTGTCGTTGTAGGTCAGTGTCGCAGCGCTCGGACTGGCTATCGGCACGGCCTCCTCTCCCGACGCGGAGGTCCCTCTGTATACCTTATACGACGTGATGACGCTTCCTCCTGCATTTGACGGAGCTGTCCAGTTCAGAAGGATATATCCGTTGCCAGCAACCGCAGTCAATCCCGTGGGTGGGCTGGGTATCCCTACCACTATCTCAGCGATGATCACTACCTCGTTCGATTCAGGTCCCAGGCCGCCCGAATTGACCGCCCTCACCTCATAATAGTAGGTGCTTCCGGAAGCAATGTTCACGTCTATGTAGGTCAAGGTCGTCCCGGTCGTCGAAGCGATCGGGGTGGTCCCTTCTCCTCCTGCCGTCGTCGCCCTAAAGACCCGGTATTCCGTTATCCCGGTGCCAACGCTCGATGGGGCGCTCCAGTTCAGTATTATCTGGCCTTGCCCAGCAAAGGCTGTCAGGTTCAATGGTGCGGAGGGCGCGGACGGAGCGGGGGCCATTCCGACCGCCTCGTTCGAATCCGGGCCGGTTGCGACCGAATTGACCGCCGCCACCTCATAGTAATATGGCAGTCCAGGGGTCACCGTTGTGTCGTTGTAGGTAAGCGACGTTCCGGACACTGTCTGGAACACTGTGGTCCCTTCTCCGCCAGAGGTCGCTCCCCGGAATATCTTGTAGCTGGTGATCCCCGGGCCCACGGTCGCCGGGGCGGTCCAAGACAGGACTATGTAGCCGGTACCGTTGGTGGTAATCAGGTTGATCGGAGCGCTTGGGGCGACATTTGAGGATGTCGTGGTGGCCTCCGCTATGTTTGATTGCAGAAGCGCATCTCCGTAGTTGTTAGAGACCAGGATATAGTACCCATAGGTACCCGGCGTCAGATTCGTGTCCACAAATGTCTGCTGTCCCAATCCCGTCGCGACCAGACCGGCGAAGCTCCACGCCGTTCCATTGTACCTGAGGATCTCATAGTACAACAGGTTGGCCGTACCCTGGTATGTCGGGTTGCTCCAGGTCAGGGTTACCTGGCCGGTCCCTCCCGTTGCCGAAAGGTCAGTTACCCTCATCGGAACGTCCCCGGTGAAACTCGCGAAGGACATGGCCTCGTTGGAGTGGGCGCTCTCCCCAAACATGTTCCTGACTGACACTGTATAGAAATAATCGACGTCCTCCAAAGCGGTTCCGTCAGAGGCTATCAGGGTGGTCAAGGACGTACTGCTGAACAATCCGAACAACCCGATCGTGCTCACGTTCTTGATCGGTATTGCTCCTTGGGCACCCGAACTGTTGCCCCGATAGATCGAATAACCTATGATGGGGTTCGTGCTGGATGCTAACTTCGCATAGAGCCCAACCGATGAACTATCTGGTGTTGCTATCAGACCGGTCGGCGCTGATAGCACTGTTCCTACGAACGGTGTCGCGTTAACCTGATTGGAGAACAGGTAGACGTTGCTCAGGTTTGCTCTCACCGTATAATAGTACTTTACGCCATTGGTCGTGGAGTTGTCATACCAGTAGAATCGAGAATCTACCAGTGAGCTGTTCACGATATTTCCTCTTGCTCCTTCAACGATAGATCGGTAGATGTCGATCCCTGTCCCATTGAAGATCAGTGACGACCAGACCAGCAGCACTTGGCCGTTGCCAGGATAGGCTGCCGCGAAAGGGGTCGGCGGTTCATAGGCCGGCGTCGCATTGGCGATGTTCGAAGGTGCGCTCGGTCCGAAGAGGTTGTTCGAGACCACCTTGTAGTAGTATTTATGGCCATTTATCGCCGTCGAGTCGCTGAAGAAAGGCAGATAGAAGAACAACGTGCTGACGTTCCCGATATAAGAGAACGAGCCCGATTGTGAGTCGGAACGCAACACAGTATAGTTGGTCAACCCGTGGGAAGATGGATTGGCCGGGTTGTCCCAGGACAGGGTCACGCTGTTGTTGGATCCCGATGCGGTCAGGTTCATGGGGCTTCCAGGGATATCCCCGGTACCTCCGATGAACCTGCTGATCGATGCGTTCGTTGCCCCCCAGGTACTGCTGACGGCCCTCACTGTATAGTTGTAGGTCTTGCCGGGCAGAACATTGGTATCGTGATAGCCATTTGCCATGGATGGCAATACCGTAAGGTCGGGGAAACCGAATACGCCAGGACTATATACATAGTAAAAGCGAACGGGTGTGCTTCCGGCGTTTGCCGGGGCGGACCAGTTCAACTGTGTGGCGTACACCTGGTTCAACGCTACTAGGTTCTGGACCGCTCCCGGGGGTGTGGCGCTAGCGACCGGGGTCACAGAAATTACGTTCGAATCCGGTGATGCGCCTGCATCACTGTCAGCTGTTATCTTGTAGGTGTATTGGAGACCGTTCAAGACATTGGAATCATTGTAAGGAAGGACAAAACCGATCTGGACCGTATCCAGCTTGACGAACACCGTCGTGCTGGATGTGGCATTTCGATAGATGGTATAGTTCTTTATCAAGTCGCTTCCTTGGCTTGCGGGATGGTCCCACCAAAGCCATACGAACTGGTTTCCGGCATCTGCCACCAGATTGAGCGGTGCTGTCGGTACAGTTGTTCCCAATGCCAAAGCGGAATTATTGACATGGGTCGTTTCACGAATCTCATCCGGGACCAGAACCACGCAGGACAATAGCATCATCACTGCGAGTGCGAACCCCAGGCTTCTAGTTGAAATCCATTTCTTTATGTTCATGAAATTCCCCCCTCTGATTGTTCCTGAATGAATCTTCCATCAGGGTGTAGATTCAATTCACGCCAATCTGATTTAAGATGTTGTTTTTCATCAAATATTGTGGTCAATATGGTAATATTTGATTGGACATAAACAATTTTTCAAGCTCATTCTCACCCTAACTGGCTAAGGCAAAATTCAGAACTAGGGTCAGAAGTATCGCATACTCGGAATTTGAATGGCGGCGATGTTTCGTGTATTTCCGGAGGTATTGGTCAGCGGAAAGGTCTTCTCGATATGACATCTCGAATCCCAAAAATGAGGGAATCGCATCATATTTTCAAGTGGCCAGGGCTACGGCATCCGAGCTACGAAGGCCCTTTATCATCATTTCAATGCGATCCAGGCGACCACTCCGCCCTTTCCCCACAGCTTGCGGACCATTTTGAACCCCGCTTTCCGGAGCGATCTCTCCCAATGCTCCACATCCAGTGTGCTGGAAACCCTTTCTGCCATGACAAAGGCCCCTCCTCGTTCCAAGAAGCGGTGGGTCTTCTGGAGGACCTCTGTCTGTCTTTCCGGGTTCAGCCTTCCAATTCCCATTACCGAGATGGTGACGCGGGAACAGGTCTCCGGGAACCGTTCGGCCAGGTCCAGCTGACAGACCTCGAAGAACCCCAGCCTGACCCGTATCCTGAACCGGTCAAGGCATGAGTATGCCTTGTTCTCATCCTCACCGATGGCCACGAAGTGGCAGAGATCTTCGAACCTTTCCACAAATGGCGCCAACCAGTCCCCGTTAGAGCAGGAGAGGTCGACGATCTTGCATCTTGGCGTTACCATCGGGAGGGCAACGTCAAAAATCGATCTTTGGAGGGAATAATATTCGGAGGAACCCATGTGTATCGCGGCATCTTGCTCGGCCACGTGTGCGCTCATGTTAACGTGCATGGACGACTTTTCGTCCCGGTCTAGGTTCGCTTCGGCCATATTCTACCTCCGTTCTTATTCGCACTCTATCCGTGCTATGACATGTCATAGCACTCTAGTTATTTATTCCTTTTTGTAACAGAGGACGAACTAGGGAAAAATGGGATTTATAGCCAGATATTGAAAATATGCCTTTTGAGGAATCAAAAAGTTCAGGATTTGACTATCTCTTCCTTTGCCTCTTTGAGGTATTTCGTGATGTCAATACCGTTATCCCTTGCCACCGCTAGCGCCGCTACGATGGACTCAGTGCCCAATTTCTCTTGGACCTTGTTGATCCTGGCTACGACGTCATTGCGCTTCAGGCCGGACACCTTTGAAATTTCATCCACCAGTCGGGCGAACAAAGATTGGGGCACCGCGGGGGTCGCGGATTTCGGAGGCGCCTGGGTTGGAAGCAGGGTTGGGCCCATTTCCGGCTGGACGGCGATCGCCGCAGGGGTGGTGGTCGCAGGTACGTCCGGCCCAGACGAAGATGTCGGTGTCCCCTCGGTGATCAATTCCGACAGGATGGCCTCGGTCGGCTTGTAGTTCATCGGCACCTCGAACTCGCGATAGTCGAACGTCGGTTTTACCATGCCCTCTTCTTTCTTGAGAAGTCCTTTAGCCAGGCCTGCATCCATTACCTGCTGGGCCTTTCTGGCGTCCAATTTGAACCCTTCCTTCGTCCCCGAGTAACGGAAATTGAAGATAACGTTGTTGACGAACTCCATCTCTGACATAACGTTCTTGCCGCCTCTCTTGAAGACGACCGCGATGGTTTTGTCAAGTTCGCCCATGATACTCCTCTGGTTTCCGAACACAGGATTTTACTTAAATGATTATCGACAGTAGTTCTTCCTTCAACAACCCGAATTCGTGACATCGTATCACTGACCGACAAGGGAATCTGCGTCGGTATGGGTAGGCAATGCGGTCCGATCAGGGCGAAGAGCTTTGTTCAGGTTCTTCCAGACCCGGGGCAAAATTTTCTTGGACGATCGGTCTTCTCTGATGCCAGGACAGGGGCTCTTTAAGATCGATAGGCCCTGACATGAACAATACCGATCGGGCTCTTTCTTGTCATAGGATGGGAGAAAGGCGAACCTGGTCCATTGTGTCAGGATCACCAAATGAAGATGATCGTCGACCCCTACGATGATGGCTTAAGACAAAACGATGTCCAGGTTGACCAATACACGATCGCCCATCAATTTTGTCTACTGGTGATAATATATGTGGACAGGGTGCCATCAACATTAGTCTTATATAGAAGGACAAACATTCCAAGGGCCGTACTAGCATAGCTAGGCGTTAGATTTCAGAACAGGGAGGTATGTAAAATGTCAATGGGAAACACACCGATACTCATCCTTAAGGAGGGTACAAAGCGTGACAAGGGTAAGGACGCCCAGTACAACAACATCATGGCCGCCAGGGCCATCGCTGACGCGGTCCGGAGCACCCTTGGTCCCCGTGGTATGGACAAGATGCTCGTCGACACTTTGGGCGACGTGGTCATCACCAACGACGGAGTAACCATCTTGAAGGAGATTGATGTCGATCATCCGGCCGCCAAGATGCTGGTCGAGGTCGCCAAGACCCAGGATGAGGAATGCGGAGACGGAACCACGACCGCAGTAGTCCTCGCAGGAGAACTATTGAAGAAGGCCATCGACCTGATCGATGCCAACGTTCACCCGACCGTCATCACTCACGGATACAGGCTGGCAGCATCCAAGGCCATGGAGGTCCTGGATGCATCCGCCATCGATCTCAAGTTCGACGACCGCGCAACGCTCATCAAGATCGCTCAGACCGCCATGATGTCCAAGTCCGTGGTCGGCTCGAAGGAACTGATGGCCAATGTCTCGGTCGACGCCGTAAGGAAGGTAGCCGAGAAGGTCGGAAAGAAGTACGTCGTAGACATGGACAACATCCAGGTCGTCAAGAAGACCGGCGGATCGATGGAGGACACGATCACCATCGACGGCATCATCGTCGACAAGGAACCGGTCCACCCGGCCATGCCGAAGAGGGTCGAGAAGGCCAAGATCGCCCTGCTCGACGCCGCTCTCGAGGTCAAGAAGACCGAGGTCGACGCCAAGATCGAGATCACCGACCCGAACCAGATGCAGGCATTCCTCGATGAGGAAGAGAACATGCTGAAGAAGATGGTCGCCAAGATCAAGGCCACCGGCGCCAACGCAGTATTCTGCCAGAAGGGCGTGGACGACCTGGTCCAGCACTACCTCGCCAAGGAAAAGATCTACGCCGTCAGGCGGGTCAAGAAGTCCGACATCGAGAAGCTGGCCAAGGCCACCGGCGCCAACGTCGTGACCAAGGTCGACGAGCTCGAGGCAGCTGACCTAGGATTCGCTGGTCTCATCGAGGTCAGGAAGATCCAGGACGATGAGATGTCCTTCATCACCGGCTGCAAGAACCCGAAGGCAGTGTCCGTCCTTATCAGGGGCGGAACCGAACACGTCATCGCCGAGATCGAGAGGTCCCTGGACGACGCCATGAGCGTTGTCGCCGTGGCCATCGAGGAAGGCAGGATGCTCACCGGCGGCGGTTCGACCGCGGAAGAAGTGGCCATGAAGCTAAGGGCCTATTCGGCATCGGTCGGCGGAAGGGAGCAGATCGCTATCGACGCGTTCGCCTCCGCAATGGAAGTAGTTCCTACCGCACTGTCGGAGAACGCCGGTCTGGACCCGATCGACATACTGATCGAGCTCAGGAAGGCGCACAAGAACGGCAAGATCCACGCGGGCGTCAATGTCTTCACCGGACAGGTCGAGGACATGCTGAAGCTCAACGTGCTCGAGCCGTTCTGCGTCGGCAGGCAGGCCATCAACTCGGCCACGGATGCGGCCGTCATGATCCTCAGGATCGACGACGTCATCGCTTCCAAGGGCGGCCACGCTGGCGGCGGCATGCCTGGCGGAATGCCGGGAATGGAAGGCATGGGCGGAGAGGATTAGACAAACACCAAAGCGGGGGCGATCCCCCCGCCAAGAAACCATTTATTACCAGGTTCTAGTAATCGATGTTTCAGGGTGATCAGGATGAGCGAGGGCGCTGAGGGGAAGGCCTTAGACGAGAAGGCAGAGTCCAAGGATATGAACGAGGAGAAGGTTCAGATCGAGCAATTGCAGCAGCAGACAGCGGACCTCAGGGACGCCTTGGACAAACAGATGGCCCAGACTCGTGAATACCTCGATGCGGCTAGGCGGATAACGGCTGAGTTCGATAATTATCGTAAGCGGGCGGCCAAGGACCGGGAGGAGATCATCAAGTCCTCCAACGACAAACTGATCGCCGAGCTGCTCATCATCTACGACGACCTTGAACGGGCATTGGCATCCAATTCCTCAGCGGAGGAGTTCCGGAAGGGAGTCAATCAGATACATCTTAACCTAGGGGCTCTACTGAAGTCTTACGGACTCAGAGAAATACCAGCAAATGACAAGTTCGACCCGTCGCTGCACGAGGCTTTGAGCATCGGCGAGGGCGAGGACGGCAAGATCCTCGAAGTGTACCAGAAAGGCTATTGCCTCGGACCCAGGGTCCTGAGGCACTCGAAAGTGAAGGTCGGCATAAAGCCGGAGACGACAAATACAGAGTGAGGTGAACAATATGGCTAAGATCATCGGAATAGACCTAGGAACCAGCAATTCGGCCGCCGCGGTAATGGAAGGCGGAAGGCCAACGATAATACCGAGCGCGGAAGGAACGAGCATCGGTGGGAAAGCATTCCCTTCATACGTCGCATTCACAAAGGACGGCCAGCTTCTGGTTGGAGAGCCGGCCAGGCGTCAGGCGGTCACCAACCCAGAGGGGACCATCGCCGCCATCAAGAGGAAGATGGGTACAGACTACAAGGTCACCATAAGCGGCAAGGACTACACGCCCCAACAGATATCGGCGTTCATCCTGCAGAAGATCAAGAGGGACGCCGAGGCGTACCTCAATGACACGGTGACCAAGGCGGTCATCACCGTCCCGGCCTATTTTAACGATAACCAGAGGACGGCAACCAAGGACGCTGGTGCCATCGCCGGTCTGGAGGTCATCAGGATCATCAACGAGCCGACCGCGGCCGCCTTGGCCTATGGTCTGGACAAGCAGAACACCTCCCAGAAGATCATGGTCTTCGACCTTGGCGGAGGCACGCTCGATGTCACCATCATGGACTTTTCGGAGGGCGTGTTCGAGGTCGTCTCCACCTCCGGCGACACCCAGCTAGGAGGCACCGACATGGACGAGATCCTGATGAAGTTCGTCGTCCAGGATTTCAAGAAACAGTCCGGAGTGGACCTGACCTCGGACAAGATGGCCATGTGGCGTGTACGGGAAGCCTGTGAGAAGGCCAAAATCGAGCTTTCGACCACGATGTCCACCGAGATCAACCTGCCGTTCATTTCCGCTGACGCCTCCGGGCCGAAGCACCTTACCCACACCATAACCCGGGCCACGCTGGAAGAGCTGATCAACCCGGTGGTGGAGCGGTGCAAGGTACCGGTTCAGAACGCGCTCAAGGACGCGAACCTGACCCAAGACCAGATCGACAACGTCATCCTGGTCGGCGGTCCGACCCGCATGCCGCTGGTGCAGAGCTTCATCGAGAAGATGGTGGGCAAGAAGATCCAGAGGGGTGTCGATCCGATGGAGTGCGTGGCCATGGGGGCCGCGATCCAGGCTGCCGTTCTCTCTGGTGAGGTCAAGGACGTCCTCCTGCTGGACGTGACGCCGCTCTCCTTGGGCATAGAAACACTTGGCGGAGTCTCGACCAAGCTGATCGAAAGGAACACCACCATCCCGACCCGGAAGTCACAGGTGTTCTCGACCGCAGCTGACGGGCAGAACAGCGTGGAGATACATGTCCTGCAGGGCGAGAGGGAGATGGCAGCCAACAACACCTCGTTGGGCAGGTTCATGCTTTCCGGCATCCCGCCGGCACCAAGGGGCGTCCCGCAGATCGAGGTCACGTTCGATATCGATGCGAACGGCATCATCAACGTCAGCGCCAAGGACCTGGGAACGCAGAAGAAGACCGCCATCACCATCACCGCATCTACCAAGCTGTCGAAGGAGGACATCTCCAAGATGGTGCACGATGCGGAAGCGTTCGCCGAGGATGACAAGAAGAACCGGGAGCGTGTCGATACCATCAACCAGGCGGACAACCTCATCTATACCACCGAACACGCGCTCCAGGAGCTGGGGGCCCAGGCCACCAACGAGGAGCGGGTCAACGTAGAGAACGCGGTGGCCGAGCTGAAGGGGGAGATCCCGAAGGGCGACACTGCCACGATTAAGGCGAAGATGGAGGCACTGTCCAAGATCTTCTATGCCATCTCCGCCCGCGTGTACCAGAACGTGCAGCGGGAACAGCAGGCCGGCCAATCGGGCCAGCAGCCGGGGCAGCAGTCCGGTCCGTCCAAGCAGAACGAGGACGGGACCATCGACGCGGAATACAAGATAGTCGATGAGGACGAGAAGAAACCCTGAGAAAGTTGAGTCCGAAATGGCCGACAAGAAAGACTACTACGAGACGCTTGGCGTCGCCAAGGACGCCAGCGTTGATGACATCAAGTCAGCCTACCGCAAGCTGGCAAAGCAGTACCATCCAGACGTTACCAAAGAGAATTCTGCGCACGCCGAGGAGCGCTTCAAAGAGATATCTGAGGCCTACGAGGTCCTTATGGACCCGGAGAAACGAAAGCTCTACGACAATTACGGTCGCGCTGGAGTCGCTGGCCAGTTCTCCGAGGAGGACAAGTTCTCTTGGCAGGACTTCTCCCATGGCCAGGACCTGAATGACATTTTCGGCGACATGTCCGGCTCGGAGTTCGGCAATCTGTTCGAGTTCTTCGGAGGCGGGCAACAACGCGGGCCCCGCCCGGGACAGAACCTGAGACTGGACATCGAGATTAGCCTGGAGGATGCGGCCCGAGGCGTAAAAAGGGAGATCGTCGCACCCATGTCGATCAAGTGCGACCAATGCAACGGGAGTGGATCCAGGGATGGCAAGAGCCACAAGTGCAAGACATGCGGCGGCAAAGGCCAGGTCCAGCGGGTCCATCGTCAGGGCGGTGGACAGTTTGTCTCGATAGACGTCTGTCCCAAGTGCGGGGGCAAGGGCAAGACGATAGACCATCCGTGTCCCAAATGCAATGGGGCAGAGTATGTCCATAAACCGCAGAAGATCGAGATCACTATCCCGAAAGGTGTCGACACGGGCATGCAGTTACGAGTTCCTGGTGCCGGGGAAATATCTCCCAACGGAGGGCCTCCGGGCAACCTGTTCATCGTCATCCATGTTCGTGAACATCCGATCTTCAAACGTGATGGTCCCAATCTTCTGATGGAGAAGGACATCTCTTTCGCCGAAGCAGCACTGGGCGGAGAGATCAAGATCCCTACGTTGTTTGGAGCGGCCAAGCTGACCTTGCCGGAGGGCACCCAGACCGGAACGGAGTTCAGGCTCAGGGGGGCCGGGTTGGACCGACCCGATACCAGGGGGAAGGGCGATCTGGTCGTGCGGGTAAGGCTGAAGGTGCCAAAGAATCTGAGCAACGAGCAGAAGGAACAGATTCGCAGGTTCGATGGGCTATTGCCAGAAAAGAAATAGTGCTCTAGACGGCCTGGCAATGAGTATGATCTAAGATTGTCACCACCAAGTTGAAGGGAGAGATTCTGGGGGTGACAGCTATGTTCAAAGGAGGGAGATGGAGTCGCACTGTTCAACTGCATCCCGCGCCAGAACTCGCGGGGCAGCATGCCATTCAATTGATTCAATAATCGGCACAGCCTTCCGATGAATCCGTAAAACGAGGAATGGACCATAGACACTGAATATAAGATAGTAGATGGGGACGAGAAGAAACGCTAGGCGAGATGAGTCCGCATGGCCGATAAGAAAGATTACTACGAGACGCTGGGTGTCGCCAAGGATGCCAGCGCCGACGATATCAAATCATCCTACCGCAAGTTGGCAAAGCAGTACCACCCGGATGTGACCAAGGAGGACTCGGCCCATGCCGAGGAACGATTCAAGGAGATATCCGAAGCCTATGAGGTATTGGCGGACGCCGAGAAACGGAAGCTGTACGACAAATACGGCCATGCAGGTGTTTCCGGCCAGTTCTCCCAGGAAGGCAACTTCTCCTGGCAGGACTTCTCGCACGGGCAGGACCTGAACGACATCTTCGGCGATATGTCCGGCTCGCCGTTCGGGAACATTTTCGAGGCATTCTTCGGCGGGGGCGGCCAGCAGCGCGGACCGCGCCAGGGTCAACACCTGCGCATGGACATCGAGATCGACCTGGAGGATGCGGCCAAGGGGATAAAGCGCGAGATCACGGTGCCGACCTCGGCGAAGTGCGACCAGTGCAACGGAACCGGTTCCAAGGATGGCAAGAACCACACCTGCCCCACCTGCGGAGGCAAAGGACAGGTGCAACGCGTCGTCCGCCAGGGCAACAGTCAGTTCGTGACGGTCGGTGCCTGCCCCAAGTGCGGAGGGAAGGGGACGATCATCGAGCATCCCTGCCCCAAGTGCGACGGGGAGGGCTACATCCGCAAACCGCAGAAGATAGAGTTCGAGATCCCGAAAGGGGTCGATACCGGCATGCGTCTGCGCGTTCCAGGTGCCGGAGAGAGGTCACCCAATGGCGGTCCTCCAGGCGACTTGTTCATCGTCATCCATGTGGCTGAGCATGAGCTCTTCAAGCGTGATGGGGCCGATCTGCTGATCGAGCAGGAAATATCGTTCCCAGAAGCGGCTCTGGGCGCAGACATCGAGGTGCCTACTCTGTTAGGCACCGCCAAGCTGACCATCCCGCCCGGAACCCAGCCGGGCACCGACTTCAAACTGAAGGGGGCGGGTCTGGACCGGATCGACTCCCGTGGTAAGGGCGACCAGTACGTGCGGGTCCATCTCAAGGTGCCGAAGAAGCTGAGCAACGAGCAGAAGGAGATTCTCAAGAAGTTCTCCGAGCTCGAAGGCTCCAAGAAGGGATTCTTCGCGCGCCACAAGTGATGCGTCCATTGTTAGCAGATGACATTGGAAAGGGTTAAACGTCCCTTGGTTCTCCCTCGGAACCGCTAGCGGTGCTGAGAAAGATGCGCGCCCCCCGGTTAGGTCGGTCGTTCGATGGCTTTGACCGCAGGGTCTGGATATTGTTCTACGGCAGGATCGTCCAGGCGACCGGATTCGCCATGGCGCTCCCGTTTGTCGCCCTGTACTTGAACGGTCAGCTCGGCGTCTCCATGACCGAGGTCGGGTTGGTGCTGCTGCTCTCGTCGGCGATCGGGGCCACCGGGAACATCGTAGGCGGGGAGATCGCCGACAAGTTCGGCCGGAAACGGATCATGGGTCTGGCGCTGACCGGACGGGCGGTGATGATGGTGCTGATTGCGGCGGTCATCGCCTTCCTCTCCGGCTACCTCATAATCGCCGTCATGATCACCGTCAGTTCGTTCATGGGATCGATGTTCGAACCGGCCAGCAATGCCATGGTGGCGGACATCGTTCCAGCCAACCGGCGTCTGGACGCCTATGGGCTGCTGCGCATCGGGGCGAACCTGGGCTGGGCCCTCGGTCCGATGATAGGGGGTCTGCTGGCTGTGTTCTCGTTCTCGTTCCTGTTCCTCCTCGGAGGCATAGCGACCGGCGTGGTGGCCTCGTTCCTGATGCTTATGCTGAGCGAGTCCATGGTCCCGGGAGAGTCCCATGAACGCTACCGGCTAAGGGATATGGTGAAGATCACCCAGAACCGGCAGTTCGCCGCGTTCTGCTTCATCTCGCTGTTCTTGTTCATCATGTTCGGGCAGATGTCATCGACGTTCGCCGTCTATTCGGAGAAACAGGTGCACATCAGCCTCGCCGAGGTCGGCTACCTTTACGCCATAAACGGACTGCTGGTGGTGTGCCTCCAATTTCCCATCGCCCGGGTCATCAGCCATTACCGTATGTGCTCGGTCATCGCCATGGGATCGCTGTTCTATGCCATAGGATACGGCCTAGTGGGACTGGCCCCGGACTTCCTATTCCTGTCGATTTGCATGCTGGTGGTCACCATGGGCGAGATGGTAGTATCCCCTTCGTCCATGAACCTGGTCGCCAACATGTCCCCGGAGAACGAGCGGGGCCGTTACATGGGCTTCTACGGGTTGTTCTCTTCCTATGGCTTCGCCGCCGGCCCATTCGTCGGAGGAGTGCTCATGGACATTCTGATCGGCTCTCCGGTCCTCCTGTGGATGTCGATAGGTATGTTCGGGGTTGTGGCCATGGTCGGCTATCTGTTGCTGGGCAGGCGCATGAGCGACAGCCTGAACTGCTCCAAGGCGATTTGACATCGGATCGTGAAAAATTGAGATCCTAGATCACGGCCAGCGTCATGGTGTGGCCGTTCTCTCGTTGCTCCATGATGCCTAAATATATCCTGGACTTCTCAGGACCCTTCAGGTACGAATGTTTTTGATCTTTGGGGAGGAATAGATACTTCGGCATCGCCAGACGGTTGATGTCTGCAGGATCACAGTCCAGATGAACTGGGAGCGGGTACGATATGGGATTCGGGAAGGAGTTCAGTGGGTTCGACAGGAGGGTCTGGACACTATTCGTGACCCGTACCATCGATGGCGCTGGCTTCTCTTTCATGTACCCGTTCCTGGCCATCTACCTGCACGATAAGCTTCATATTTCCATGTCTGCGGTCGGGCTGATCCTGCTGGTCGCGGCAGCCGCAGGCGCGGTGGGGGAGCTGATCGGTGGGGAGATCGCCGACGCCTTGGGGCGAAAGCGGATCATGGTGGTCTCCATCATTGCCAGGGGACTGGTGTTCGTGGCCATCGGAGCTTACATCTCCGGCCAGGTGGATCTGGTGTTCCTCACATTGCTGGTGGCTGTCAATTTCTTCCTCGGTTCCGCGTTCGAACCGGCCAACAACGCCATGGTGGCCGACGTGGTAGAACCGGGGAGGCGCCTGAAGGTCTATGGGTTGCTACGGATCGGGGTGAACCTTGGGTGGATAATCGGACCCATGGTCGGCGGGGTTCTGGCATCCATCTCATACTCGTGGATATTCTATTGCAGTGCGATCCTTTGCTTCGCCGCCGGTTTGATCCTTCAAATATGGATACAGGAATCGCGGCCGGCTCCGGACGCAGAAAATATCACCGGTTGGAAGGGGTCCTCCGCCATTTTCCGCCACGGCTCTTTCATGTTCTTCTGTTCCATGTGCCTTCTGGTATTCATCATGGGTGGCCAGATGACCTCCACCTTCCCGGTGTTCTCCAAGGACTCAGCGGGTCTGGACGAGTTCAGCATCGGTATCATCTTTGGAATAACCGCGGTCCTAGTAGTATTGGCTCAGTTCCCGATATCCCATTATATCGGGAGGTTCAAGACCTCTCATATGATGGCGGCCGGAGCCCTCGTCTATACGCTAGGCTTCATTTGCATAGGGTTCACCCGAGACTTCTGGCTACTGACCTTGGCGATGTGCATCGTTACCGTTGGGGAGATGATCGTCATGCCAGCCTCGATGAATCTGGTGGCCAGCATGTCGTCTGAATCGACGCGAGGGAGGTATATGGGAGTGTGGGGCCTGTTCGCCGGCTTTGGCTGGTCCTCCGCCCCGTTCGTAGGCGGAGTGATGGTTGACGTGATCAGGGACCAGACCCTCTTTTGGATATCGGTCGGGATCTTCGGGGTGCTGTCCGCCGTGGGCTTCATGGCCCTGTCAAGAATGCTGACCTCGGGGATCGATGGCGCGGACACACGAAAGTTCCAGGACAAATCTTAAAATGGTCCGATGACGGTAGTAAATCGGATGAAGATAATCGGCCTGGTCACGGAGGATTTCCGTTTCTTCCATCGGATGGTCCGGCTCCTGAAGGAGAGGGGGGAACCGTTCGTCTCACTCGGTCTGGACGACCCGATACCGGAGAGCGTGGGCGCGATCATCACGACCAACGCAGAACGGGACCGGGTCCGTTTTCCCACCATAGTTTCGGACGATGACCCTGATTTCGCGTTCAAGGCGGCCCGGTCGGTGCTCCGCGGTAAGAGGTTCTCCCGACTGGTCGTGGGGATCGATCCAGGCCGGATGCCCGGGATCGCGGTGATCGGGGACGGAAGGATCATCGATACGGAGCAGGTCTACAGTCCCGAGGATGTGACGGAAACGCTCATCCGGATGACCTGGAACTTGGACTTCGATCACATGCTGATCCGGATCGGGCACGGCGACCCGACCAACCGGAACCGCATCATCCACGCAGTCTGGGACCTGGCCGACGAGGTGGAGATCGTGGATGAAACGAAGACCACCAAGCGGACAGAGACACCGGACATCGATGCCGCCATCATTATAGCGTTCACCACGGGGGAGAAGGTCGCTTCCCAACCGGAGGTATGCCCCACCCCCGGCGAGGTGCGGGACATCAAACGACTGAGCCGCATCGAATCGGGCGGACGGGTGACCATATCGACCGAGCTGGCCTCGAAGGTGGCCCGGGGAAAGATGAGCCTGGCCGAGGCCGTCGAGGCGTACCAGAAATGACCGCCCGCCCCCGGGGCGGATAGAAAGGGGTTCCCGGTCAGCCCACGGTCCGGATGAACGACGGTATCCTGGCCAGGACCATGCCCTCGATGATGATCGGCTCCAATTTCATCGCCACCGCCAGAGCGTCCTGCATCTTCTGTTCGTTGTCAGCATAGATTGTCAGGACGGTCTCTCCCTGGTCGACCTTGCTTCCCACCTTCTTGCTGAGCACCACTCCCGCTCCCTTATCCCGGGGCGAGCCTGCAGCCCTGGCCACCCGGACCAGGTCCTTGTTCTTGATCCGTGAGACATATCCGGATTTCTTGGTCAGCACATCCACGCTGTGCTCACCGATCTTGATGTCCGTGGACTTGATGTCCGGGTTGCCGCCCTGGGCTCCTACGATCTCCCGGAACTTCTTTAGGGCCTTGCCCGAGGATAGTATTTCCTTGGCCTTCTCCTCCCCGTTGTACGCCCCGCCCATGTCGAAGATCATACCCGCCAGGGAGATCGTCTTCTCGATGACGCTGGTGGGTACCTGTCCACCTTCCAGCACCGAGATGGCCTCCCGGGCCTCCAGCGCCGGTCCGATGGCCCTTCCCACCGGCTGGCCGCCATAGGTGATGGCGCATTCCACCTTCATGCCCAGCTTCTCCCCCAGGTCGATGAAGTCTCGGGCATAGGCCTTTGCCTCGTCCATCGTTCTTACCTTCGTCCCCTCACCCATCGGGATGTCCATTAGCAGGTAATCGGCGCCGACCGCCTTCTTCTTTGACATGACCGATGCCAGCAGCTGTGCGTGCGGGTCGATGCCGAGCGGATATTCCGCCTTTATGATCACGTCGTCCGCCGGGGCAAGGTTCAATGAGCCTCCCCACGCCATGATGCCCCCCACTTCCTGGGTGATGCGCTTCAAGCTCGCCGCGTCAAAGTCCACGTTGGCGAACACCTCGACGATGTCAGAAGTCCCGGCCGCTGAGCTAATCGCCCTGGACGAGGTTTTCGGGATGAGCAGGCCCCCGGCCGCCACTATCGGGACGATGAGCAGGGTGACCTTGTTTCCCGGGCAGCCTCCGATCGAGTGGAAATCGAATATCGGGCCCTTGTCGAACGTTATCGTCTCCCCGGTGTTCACCATCGCCTTGGTCAGGTCCGCGGTTTCCCGGATGTTCATGCCGTTTATGTGCAGCGACGTCACGTAGGCCGAGAGCTCGATGTTGGACAGCGTCCTGGTGGCGATGTCCTTCACGATCACGTTGATCTCATCGGTGGTCAGTTCCCCTCCGTCCATCTTCTTCCGGATGTGGTCAACGGACTCCGGACGGGTGGCGGGGTTGACGTCGATCGGCTCTCCGGGCTCCGGTCCTATGTATTTGAATGCCCGTCCCAGCAGCCCCACCTCGCCCTTGTCGATGACGGTGTCGGAGGTGTTGACGATGGCGGTGACCGCCTTCCCCTCGTGGACTATCCTGACCCGGTCCTGTTCGCGCAGTGCCATGTCCTGGGCGTCCTCGATGTGCAGCAGGGCCGTGGTCTCCCCCGTCTCCACGTCCACGAACCTCGCCTTGAGCTTCATGCCGATCCCCACTTCTCGAGGGCCTCGCGCAGCTCCAGGTGGTCCTTGGCATACTGTTCGGCGGTGAGGCCGAGATATCCTGCGTCGACCGCCTGGGACATCGCCATGGCGCCTCCCCTTACGCCGCGCGGATGTCCGGACACACCGCCCCCGGCCTGGATTTGGACATCGTTCCCGGCGATGGCGATTATCTTAGGCACCATGGCCGGCTGGACGCCTCCCGATGCGACCGGCATGACCCTCTTGTATGGCATGTCCGGTCCAACGCAAACGTGCTGGTACTCAAGGTCGGCCTTCGGGTCTCCGGTCATCTTGCCTACGCCGTAGGTGCCGATGTGCAGTGCGTCCGCCCCGCACATGCGGGCCAGTTCCGCGAAGACCTTCATGGAGATGCCATGGTCCTTGTTCCTGGTGATGGCCGCGTGCATGGTCCGGTGCACATGGATCGGCAGCTTGATCGAACTGTCCTCTGCCAGTGCCTGGACCGCGGCGAATCCGCATGTGATGACGTCCACCATGAGCTGTGACGCTCCCAGGTCCTGGGCGCGCTGAGCGACCTCCAATATCTTGTCGCCCCGGGTGGAGACGTTTATGGCGTGTATCATGGCATGTCCAGAATCCTTCTTGACCCGGTCCAGTGCCTCCGCGATCGCCACCACTCGGTCTTCCAGCGGGCAGAACTTCTGGTTGACCAGCGTTTCATCGTCCTTGCCGTTGGTCAGTCCTCCCATTCCGGCCTCGTACACGTAGTCGGCGGTCTCCCGGGGCGAGAGTCCGATCTTGGGCTTCACGATGGTGCCGACCAGAGGCTTCTCCGATCGTTTCAGGATCTTTCTGAGGCCCTCGATCCCAAACTTCGGGCCTTTGAACTGCTCGAGTATCTCGTTCGGATATACCACATCCTCCAGTCGAACACCCGTCAGAACATCCAGTCCGAACAGGTTCCCGGCCACGACGCTCAGGATCTGGGGAACGCCCCCGATGTCGATGCTGAAGTCCTCGGTCGGGAAGGCGATCACGCACACGTTGCCCTTAATATCGACCACCTTTCCGCTGCGGCGGACAAAGTTCTCCTCCTTCAATGTGCTGATGGTGGTCCAGGTCCCGGTGGACTGCTCGGTCGCGATGGCCGCTGCGGCCTCCTTCATGGGCAGGTCGGTCTTGACCTTGTAGGTGCAGAACACGTGCGATTCCGGGTCGAGCTTCTCGCCCAGGTGCAGATACTTCTCGGAATATTCCATCTCTTTCACTCCTCAAATCCAATCTCAATGCTCGTTGAATACGAATTCCTGTCCCAGTTCCCTGACTATGATCTCATAGGCGGCGAACGGTGGGATGACCCCTACCTCGGTGACGATCGAGTCGATGTACTCAGGCGGAGTGGCATCGAACACCGGATTGAATATCCTGACCGAGGCCGGGATCTCACCGGGTCTTACTATCTCGGTCGCGTCCCGCTCCTCGATCTTGACCTTCTCCCCATATATCGACCTGGGGGAGAACTTGAAGGTTTCGGCGCACACCGTGAACGGTACCCGTGCCTCATGTGCTGCCAGCGCGACCTGCGAGGTCCCGATCTTGTTGATCAGCGCACCGTTCGAGCAGATGGTGTCCGCCCCCACGAACACCGCGTCCACATCCTTCATCATGTACCGCACCGCCGAATCGACTATAATCGTGGTGGGCACTCCGGCCCGGGCCAGATCGTTAGCGGAGAGCACTCCCTGTCTCCACGGGCGGGATTCCGTGACCACCGCCTCTATCTTCTTACCTTCCTGCCATGCGGTGATTATCGCGCTAAGCGCCGCCTTGCTGTTGCAATGGGTCATGACCCGGTCCCCATCCTGTATGCGGTTCGCTCCCAGGTGGCCGATGATCTTCAACGCCTCGTTGGAGCGGGATACGAACTCGTCGGCGTTGCGCACCAGGGCGGAACGGTATTCTTCCAGATCGGTGATTGCGACGGTCCTCTTGAACACCGAATGGACCCCATTCCACAGCGAGACCGCGGTGGGTCTTGATTCCAGGAGGAGGTCCTTCGAGCCCTCCATGGCCTTCCGGAAATCTCCCAAGTCGATCCCTTGATAGGCCAACGCATCCTCCCTGAGGGCGATGGCCGCCCTTCTGGCGATCTCCGCCGCGCCTCTGATCTCCATCGAACGGATGGCATTGGCAACTTCCTTGGCCGTCATCTAAAGCCGTAATACCTACTCTCTGGACATAAAGGTTGGCCGAGAGATACGGCTGGATGTTCACCGACCGCACCCGCCTCATATCCCAAGGTACTTTTCCAGTTCCGCCAGTGGCCGGGTGTTGATGATTTGCTCCGGACCGAGCCATCCCCTCCGGGCCATGGCCACGCCGTAGACCATGTAGTCGAGGTGCTTGATGCTGTGCGAATCTGTGCTTATGACCAGGTCAAGGCCCTTCTCTCTCGCCTTTCGGCAGTTCACATCGTTCAGGTCCAGACGTTCCGGGAAGGCGTTTACCTCAAGCAGGACACCTTTCTCCTTCGCCGCCTCCATCACCAGGTCGATGTTGACCTGATACTGTTCCCGCTGCCCGATCCTCCTGCCGGTGGGATGGGCCAATATCGTGAGGTTCTCGTTCGACATTGCCGAAATGATCCGGTTGGTCATCTCCATCTCCGACATCTTGAACCTCGAATGAACCGACCCTACCACCAGGTCCAGCTCCTTCAGTTCCTCGTTCGGGTATTCGAGCTTCCCGTTCTCCTCGATCTCCACCTCCGTGCCGATGAGAACACGGAACGGGGCCATCTTTTCCGATATCCTTCTCGCCTCTTCGATGTTCTTCCTCAGCCGCTCGACCGAGAGGCCGCCGGCGATGGTGAGCGATTCCGAGTGGTCGGTGACGGCGATGTACTGGTAACCTTTCTGCCGGGCCGCTTCAGCCATCGCCTCCATGCTGGTGTTTCCGTCGCTCATCTCGGTGTGCACATGGAAATCGCCCTTGATGTCAGAAAGCTCAACGATCTGTGGTATGTTATGTGCCACTCCCGCCTCGATCTCGCCCCGGTCCTCTCGCATCTCCGGTGGCATGATATCCACGCCCAGAACCCGATAGATCTCCTCCTCGGTATGCCCTGCCACCATCTCGTCGGTGTCCTTCCTGAAGAGCCCGAACTCGTTCAGTTTGTAACCCATGTCGATCGCCATTGATCGCAGTTTGATGTTGTGCTCCTTGCTGCCGGTGAAATACTGCAATGCAGCCCCGAAGCTCTTGTCCGGCACCACCAGCAGGTCGACCTGGACATCATCCTTTAGACGGACGGACGCCTTCGTTTGCCCTTGGCCGATTATCTCCTTCACATCGGGGCCATGGACAAACTGGTACATCACCCGGGCCGGCTCATCGCTGCCGGCCAGCACATCGATGTCGCCGATGGTCTCCTTCATGCGGCGTAGGGAGCCAGCGAGGCTGACGTGCTCCACACCCTGGGCGAGAAGGAAATCGGTCATCATCTTGCCCGCCGGGTAAGCGTTGCTCAGAAGCATCCTTCCCTTCGACGACTCCACCAGGCGGATGCCGTTGAGGATGTTCTCTTCGGTCTTCTGGCCGAATCCCTTCAACCGGCGGATGCGATGCTGTTCGACCGCCTGCTTCAATTCCTGCAGACTGGTGATGTTCAATTGCCTGTACAGCAGCATGGTCGTCTTCGGTCCGATCTCCGGCACTGCCATGAGCTGGATCAATCCAGAAGGGAACTCGTTCCTAAGTTCGGTGAGGTAGCCCAATTCACCGGTATCGATGATCTCCGCCACCTTCTTGGCTATGGCATCGCCGACCCCTGGCACCTCACGGAGCTTGCCACGTTTGTACACATCCTCGATGTCCTCCCTCGTCTCTTCTATAGCATGGGCGGCGTTCCGGTACGCGCGCGGCTTGAACGGTTCGCCCCCTTTCAATTCCAAGAGGTCCGCGATCTCGTAGAGGATGGACGCGACCTTTTCGTTGAGCATGTAATCATATGATGATTCCAAACCTCAAGAGATAATGCTTTCCGAACCAACCCTGAATGGATTCTGTCTTGAACATTGTCCGTCTTCCTCATTCAATACACTGGGAAAGCAAGGTAACTGCGAGGTCTGGAGGTCTAACAGGTCGATCCATAATTGACGATGCGTTCTCGACGTAATTTTCACGGCTTATCACACAGTCAGATATAATCAAATATTCTACCCCGCCATCCTTTGGCCAGTAATAAAGGAAGTTAAGAGATGATATGTCCAAAATGCGGGTTTGACAATCCGAATGGGAGTTTCTGTGGTAAGTGCGGATCACCATTACCGGCGCAGTCGGCGCCGATTTACCAACCACCAACGCCCAGACACACGAACAAGAAAACATTGATGATCGCTTTTGCGGCAGTCATCGTGGTGGTCATATTGGTCTTGGCAGCGGTGTTTTTCGTAATGCCGAAAGCATCCTCGCAGTCCACTCCACAATCAACCTTGAACACCTTCCTCGACGATGCAAAGAGCAACGACGCTACAAAGATGATAGACGCTACGATCCTTCATTTTGACACTGCTAACCGTTCCGTCTACATCGGCAGCATGACAAGCGGTTACATCGCAATGTACCATGTCGAGGTCATCAGCATGGAAGATGTTCCAGTATCATCCGCACCGGCCGATATCAAGATGGATGTGACAAACTTCACGGCCGTGTTCCAGACCCTTTACGGCATAACCATCCAGGATTCACAATTCGTCAAGGTGACGGTCAAGAACTCCTCGGATTCCACCACCGTGACCTCATACATGCTTCTGTCCAAGGTGGATGGGAAGTGGTATTTTGACATATTCATGTACCTCTCAGATGATTGGGCCAAGGACAGGTCAATGGGCGATCAGGGTATGAGCTTCTTCGACTTCGGTCCCACGGAACAAATCAATCCATTGGCAACATTTTCACTGGGAACCAACAATTCTGGATATTGGAATTTCAAGATCAGTTCGGTCAATTCGGCCAGCGTTAGGTTCACCGATTGTAGGATCCAACTGAGCATGGGAGGCAAATTGAGCTCTGCGGTGTCGATACCATCGACCCTAAGACTGAATATCCCGATCAGTGCCGGAACCGCCACCGGTTACGACCTCACCATCGTGGACTCTGGAGCTTCAGGATACCTGTCAAGTAATGACATGTTCAGGTTCGGTCCGATCGGAAATGTGACCGGAAATAATGCCAACCAGCCTGCGGGAACAGCCATCATTGTCATCCTGACGAACACCCAGACCGGAGGGTTCGCAACCGGCTTCCTGACCGTCTGATCTCTTTGTTGGGTCTGCCGACCCATCTTTCTTTTTTCTTTATCTCCCATATAAGTTAACAAATACCCAATTGACGATGATTGTTGAGGGAGTTGGTGAATTTGGGGGCTCCAGGGTTTGTAAGGACGGTGGCGGCACACATGGACCGTTCGTTTGACCGATCGAGGAGGGCTCTTCCGTGTTGCGATCCAAATTAGGAAAAAGGAACATCGGGATATTGGTCATATCTGTCCTGATAATCTCGGTGGCAGCGATCCTAGCTGTTCAATACTCCAACCACCCGCCGATTTACGACCCTCCGACCCCTGTCGGTGCGATGCCGGCCGGATCGAACGTCTCAGGCAGCTGGGTGTTCAACCTTGTTGCGATAAGCCAGACCAATGTTCGGATAACGGACTGTGCCGTCTCTCTGACCATCGATGATCATCGCAGCGATGCATATGCGTTCATCGCCTCCTCGTCATTGAACATACCTATCGACAGCGGGAACGCCACCGGTTACAGCCTCAGGGTCAACGATGTGGGAAAACAGGGATATCTCTCCGAGGGAGACGATTTTATCATCGGCCCGATCAACAATGCCACTGGGAACAACGCCTATCAACCGAGCGGCACCCAGGTAACGTTCCATCTCATCTACAACCCGTCGGGTGGACAGATCGTCGAAGGCAAGCTTACGGTTCAGTGAATCGTCACCAAGAGAGGAACAATGGTCGGAGCTAGAGCGGTCAAATGCGAAGACCTTAAGACCACGACGCTCCAATGAATTCGGGAAGGTGAGATCTTGGCAGAAGAGACTTACAATCCCTATGAGACCGCCGTTTCCCATGTGGAAAGGGTCGGCAAGATGATGGACATGCAGCGGGACATGATAGACATGCTGCGTCAGCCTAGGCGAGAATTGACCGTACACATGCCGGTCAAAATGGACGATGGGGCGGTCCACATGTTCACCGGGTTCCGAGTCCAGCACAACAATGCCCGGGGTCCCTGCAAGGGCGGCATCAGGTATCATCCGAACGTCACGCTGGACGAGGTCAAGGCGTTGGCCATGTGGATGACCTGGAAGTGCACGGTGGTGGGCATTCCTTTCGGCGGTGCCAAGGGCGGTGTGATCTGTAATCCCAAGGAGATGTCCAAGAACGAACTGGAACATCTGTCGCGTAGGTATGCCTCGGACATCTACTCGTTCATCGGACCTCAGACCGACATCCCCGCTCCAGATGTCTATACTGACGCACAGGTGATGGCCTGGATCATGGATACCATAGCGATGCATGAAGGATCTGCGATGCCACAAGTGGTCACCGGCAAGCCGGTGGAACTCGGCGGATCGATCGGACGGGATGAGGCGACATCACGGGGGTTGATGTACATCGCTGAGGAGGCCGCCAAGACCAAGGAGATCAGGCTTAAGGATGCGAGCATCGCCATCCAAGGCTTCGGGAACGTAGGGGGCAACGCCGCCAGGCTCATGGAGAAAGAGCTGGGTGCCAAGATAGTGGCGCTGAGCGATTCCCATGGCGGCATATACAATCGGGACGGGCTGAACGTGGCCAGTGTCGAGAAGTATAAGAGACAGACCGGCTCCCTTCACGACTATCCAGATGCCAAGAACATCGAGAATTACGAACTTCTGGAACTGAACTGCGACGTCCTGGTCCCGGCGGCCTTGGAGAATGTCATCAACGAGAAGAATGCGGACCGTATCGCGGCCAAGATCATAGTGGAAGGGGCGAACGGGCCAACGACGCCCAAGGCGGACGAGATCCTTCTGCAGAAGGACATCATGGTCGTCCCAGACATCCTGTCCAACGCTGGGGGCGTCACCGTCTCCTATTTCGAATGGGTCCAGGACCTGCAGTTCTTCTTCTGGACGCTGGACGAGGTCAATGCAAGGCTGCGTCAGGTCATGACCAGTGCATATGACAAGGTCATCGCCCTGTCCCATTCTAGGGAGGTGGACATGCGCACCGCCGCGGACATGATCGCCATGGGCGATGTCGCCAGGGCCATCCAGCTCAGGGGAATATTCCCCTAGGTAAAACATTCAGGGTTCAAGCTCGCTCTGGAGCAGCTTGAACTCCATCTGCTCCATCGTGGCCGGTTCAACGGGTATCAGCAATATGGAACGCGCCGAGTAGACATCGTCCTTCAGCTTCTGGACCATCTTCAGGAATCCTTTGAAGTCGTTGTTCGTGATCATCATGTTCACACCCTCGAGCAGAATGACCGTCGATTTGTCCTTGTTCGCTGCCAGGAAGAGCTTTATGGCGCTCTGCACCTTGGAAAGGTCGGTGGGGGCGAGGTATCTTTCCCTCCACTTCTGCTCAGGATCCACGTCGGCGGCTGGCGGGTCCGATTTGGTGAGCCAAACGATGGTGCACTTATCCCCAAACCGTCTTTGTGCCACCTCTGGAGGGAGCCTGGAAATGCACAGGCCGATCATACCCATGTTGACCAGGGAAGAGAATATCTTGAAAGCCTGGTCCGGCCTTTCCTTCTCTTTGATGAGATAGGTCCTCATCGGTTCGAAGGACATCTGCAGCTCATGCTTCTGGCTATCGTCACTGAGATCGATGCCGGTCTCCCTCAGTATCTTGCGTTTCCTACCCTTGACCTTGTCCTCGATCGCAAAGCGCTGGTTCTTCGCCAAGAGCTGGATCTCCGTCGTCGTGAAGTTGCGCTTCATGGTGGTGGAGATCAGCTCCTCTAGCGCCTCGCGAAGACCATCCTCATAGCCTTTGATGTAACCCCTCGAAAGGGACTCCTGATCAGACATGCATCCCATATAGTGAATAGCCGAGGCCGAGATTTAACCTTATGTTCGCTAAAATCAAACAGGAACTTGGCGACGATTTGGAGCATCAGCATAACCAATTCGACCTTTCCGATGTCCATTTACGTTCCAGCCGGAAGAACCTTGAGAAAGTCTTTTATGATTAGGAGCCTACTAACCGCCGGATGCCGACCCAACAAGTCAAGTTCAGAGGGGTCAAGGCCACCCCAAAGGCGTTGGAGAAAGGCCTCATCGAGACGTCGAAGATGCTGCGTGACAATCCGGCCATCATCATTCCTCAGTGTTCTGGCGAAAAGTGCCGTAAGTGCCGCTTCGACAAGGTCCAACGGAAGATCGAGAAGGTCTCCAATTACAAGGACGATCCAGATAAGCTAAACAAGATGGCGATGCACGGTGACCAGCTGGTACGTGCCTATGCAGCCGCGATCTCCCTGGCCGCTTCCGGAAAGATCCCCTATCTGACCGCCGCCCAATTGCCCGTCGGAGAGGTCTCATTCGCCGTCAGGGGCAAGGTCGACCGGGAGAAGCTTATCGGCATCCAGCATTTCGACGACCCGGACCTGAGGCTGCTCGCCTATTTCGACATCGCGAAGAAACGCGACCTTCACATCTATTCCACCAACGAACGATTGTTCTGTTCCGAGGCCGGGGCCGATGTTCCGGACAAATATGTCACCGAGATGCTTGAACAATCCGAGTACAAGCTCAAAGGGCTCACCTGCGGCCACCCGGAATCTGACGCCTGCCTGATAATCAATTGGAAATCATCCGGGAAAGAGGTAAGGGTCTGCCATGAATGTGCCAAAGAGGTCAATTTGATCAGTTGGCTCTCATCCCGCATCGCAGCCAATCAGACCAACGATGATTTCGAGGTCAATGTGGAGCGTAAGCTGCACTGCATAGCATCCGATTGCGCTGATTGCCCGTCCAAGAAAGCGTTCGAGATGAGCGACGACCTCAAACGGTCGTATATGGACGGGAAGATCAGCGACAAGGAGCTGATCAACCGCTACATCGAGGAGCTGAACGTCACCACGCGCTGGATGGAATCGGTCTACATTTCCGGGGCGGATTGCTACGGACACGACAAGAACAAGTTCCTGGCCGACGTGAAGGGGAACGAGTCCGAGATGATGGCGCTCAACCATCTTCTTGAGGTGAAGAACGTCTCCATCGTCTCCTCAAGCAATCAGGCAGGTAAGATAATCACCGACATATGGGAACCGAACAGGCAGACACTGCTTGAGGCGGTGGCGTCGCAGGGTGTTATCGAGGACCTGTTGAAAAGGACGGACCTCACCCCGCCCCAGATGGTGCAGGAAGCAAGGCGGATGGAACAGAACCTGAATATCTCCAGCGCTCTGCCCAGGTATTCCAAGCTGGGTGAGATAGGCGCCTACGCCGATCTGCTGGCCAGAACCTTCAAGACCGAAGGCAAGGATGCAATGGTCCGGGCTACGGAAAAGGGCCGGCAGAAGGACCATCGGATCAAGTCGATATCCTTCGCCTTCCTCAACTCGGCCGGTGACACGTCAAAGAACTGGCAGTTCAACAAGGAGGAGACCGACTATGGAATCTATCTGGCACAGTTCGCACAGAAAATGCTGGAATCGACCGGGTCCCAGTACGATGAGGCGTTGCGGAACTTGTTGGCAGCGTCCGGGGCGTCCGAACCGGCGGTGTTGGAAAAGAATTGAGGCCCCTGTCTTCGGCAGGGGGGAAGTGATCAAGGTCGGTTCTGTGCCCGTTAGAGCGCCCGACCGTCCTTCAAAGCCCGTTCCATCAGTTCCTTGTTCTGCCTTGCGGTCGCAGGACTGTTCGCCGCGGTCAGCTGGATCGTGTCGTTCAGGTGGAACCCATATAGCTTCAGGATGCCGGCGAGCCCGTGGGCGGCGCTCTCGAAAGCCTTCGGGTCGGGGTTGCCTTGGGTAGTGATCACGATCGCCTTCTTCCCCGGGTTCAGGCTGACCTTGAAATCGGTTCCGAGGAACTGGTAGAGCCGATCCTCGAACAGTCTGAACTGGCCGTTCAGCTGGCCCATGTAGATCGGGGCCCCCAGAACGACGGCGTCCGCCACCTTTATCGCTTCCATGAGCGGCGTCATATCGTCCTCGAGCTTGCAGCGGTCATGGGTCTTGCAGTACAAGCAGGCCTGACATCCCTTATAGCTCATCTCATTCAGGAGGAAGATCTCCGTGGCATGTCCCTTCTCCTTGGCTCCGTCCAATACCGCCTGGACCAGCGTTTCCGAGTTGCCATTCTTCCTTGGGCTTCCTGCGATACCGATGACTTTCATAAAGAATCCTCAGCTATACCGATAGAAGTCACTATATTTCAATGAAGTACAATATTCTATTATATTAGCTATCCATTTGGATACTTATGGAAGATCCCTATCCTGAGCCTAAACATGCCGAGTGCCCCATCGAGGCCACCGTTATGATGATCGGGGGAAAGTGGAAGACGGTCATCCTCTGGAAGCTCAGGGACGACAAGCTCCGCTTCAACCAGCTAATGACGGAGATGCCAGATATTTCGCCGAAGATGCTCACCAAACAGCTCCGCGAGCTGGAACACGACGGACTGGTCACGCGCAAGATGTACCCAGAGATCCCGCCCCGGGTGGAGTACAGCCTCACACCGAAGGCGATCAGCCTGGTGCCGATAATGATCGATATGGCCAGATGGGGGGTGGCCAATATCGATGGAAGGTCATGGATGGGCTGTCCTTCGAATTGCCGGTGCGCACTGAAGAAGTAGGATCAGAGGCTGACCAGCTCATACTTCCGGCTTCCCAAGCCTATCTCCTCTCCATAGCTCAGCTGGAGCTCGCCGTTCGTGTTTTGCCTCAGGCCCTTGAACTTGTCCAATCCCGCCTCCAGGTTATCTTTCAGCAGGGAATCCGCCAGCCCTATCTGCCTGTTCACCAGGTCATAGCTCGCCTGGTCTATGGCAACCGGGTCGGTGGATGCCACGAAACCGATGTCCGGCACGATGGGGGCGTCGCTCCACGGGGCACAATCACAATCAGGAGTTATGTTGATCAGGAAATTGATGTAGCCCATCTTCTTCGCATGCGGCTTGACCACACCATAGGCGTACTCGGTCATCCTCTCCACCATCCTGGGCACGTCCGCTTCCCAGTTGATGTCGATGGCCTTTTCTGGACAGACGGTGAGGCACTCACCGCAACCTATGCAGTCCTCGGCAGATATCGTCGCTTTGTTGTCTGGCAGTGTTATCGCCCCTTCTGGACAGACCGAGGCGCAGGCGCCGCAGCCGATGCATACGTCGCGGTTCGACTCCATCCGGCAGCTGTGCTGCTCCTTCTTCCCGATGGCCGGAGCTCCGCCCATGGCGATGTTCTTGATCGCACCTCCGAAACCGGTCATCTCGTGGGCCTTGAAATGGGTCAGCGCGATGATGCCGTCGGCGGAGACAATGTCCCTGGCAAGCTTTACGCTCTGGAAATGCTTCTTACCTATCGGTACATCGACATAGTTCTCGCCCCGCAATCCATCAGAGATTATCAGGGGCGCCCCGGTGACAGTATAATCGAAACCGTGCTCCAAGGCGGTCACCAGGTGGTCCACCGCGTTGTGCCTGCTGCCGGAGTACAGAGTGTTGGTGTCCGTGAGGAATGGATTGCCGCCGCATGCCTTGACCCGGTCCACCACCTTTCTCACGAAGACCGGATTGACATATGAGTCGTTGCCCCTCTCGCCGAAATGGATTTTGATGGCGGTGAGGTCTCCCGGCTTTACCGTTTCCCCAAGTCCGCCCTCGGTGAACAGGTCTCCTACCTTGTTTACCTTGTTCCCTTTCTCCGTCCTCGTCCTCAGGTTGCAGAAATAGACTTTAGCTGACACGAGCCTCATCCCATTTGGATACGGTAATTCGCGGAGGTCCTATTATTATCCATCAATACCGCGGGCCGTTCCCATGGATGGCTTCAATCGGTCACCATGACATCCATCACCATGTGCGACTTGCACGGGGCATAGGCCTTTACCTCTTTCACCTGGAGAACCTCGAACCTCCTAGCACCAGATGCCTTGGCGAATGCCTTCACCATCTTTCCCGGTATCTCATCGACCGAGCACACATCGTGATAGTGGATGATCCCGCCCTTCTTGATAAGGTCCATAGCCTTGGGAAGGCTGGCCTCGGTCGAGCCGATGTAACCCATGACGATCCGGTCGGCGATGTTCTCATAGGGAAGTGAACGGTTATCTCCCAGGTAGGTCTCCACTATGCTTTCGACCCCGTTAAGGACCAGGTTCCTTCTCAGATAGTGGTGGGCCAAGGGATTGATCTCGCAAGCTATCACTCGCTTTGCATGGGCAAGCTTGGCCAGCGGCAGTGTGAAGTAACCGATGCCGGCGAACATGTCCACGACGGTCTCCCCGGTACAGTCGAGCTCTCCCATGCGTTTCTTCTCATCGAAGTTGCCGGAGGAGAACATCAGCTTGGCCACGTCCAACTGGTACAGGATCGCGCCCTCATGATGGACGGTCACCGTTTCCGAGCCGTAGACGACCTCCATCTTCGGGGTGCGGAACTGGCCGTCGATGTATCCTCGCTCGTCCAGGACGGTCTTGGCGCCCAGTTCCTCAGCGTAGGTCTTGGCAATCCTCTTTAGATAGGGCCGTAGTTCTTGTGGGAACTTGGCGATGAGCACGTCGCCCAACATCTCCCACTTGTAAGGGAGCAGGTCCCCCAGCTCATCCGGTAAGGCCAGATCCTCCTTGATGATCTCAAAGGGTGCCCGATAGCGCTCCCTTTCCCGGGGGTATCCATCGACGATGACCAGGCATTCCTGGTCGATCACCTGCTGATCGACCTTTTCGGTAAGGGGCAGCAGAACGAATTCTCCTTGCTCGATGATCCTGACATCCTTGCGCACATAGCCTCTGATGTTCAGCCTCTTGCGGACCGTTTCCGCTTCCAGCCGGGCCACCTGTGCGCATCTCATGAGCGTTCAAAAAGGAGGCCGTCGATACAAACCTTCCGATTACTTGAACAGCAGCGAACCTAGTATCTGCGGTGAGAATCGAAGGAGTGAAGGCACCGAACGTAGGACCGCCGGTGCGAGCTCCGTCGGTCTATCGATATCTCCCGTTTCCAGTATCTCCTGGACCGCCGGTCGTGACATCAGTTTGCCCACGTCGTCGAGCTTCTTGTCGCTCAGCCTCACGAACACCTTTCTGACCCGGTAACCCCGGTCCAGTTCCCTGCCTATCCTTTCCTTCCAGAGGTTCTGATACTGGGAGAGCGACCCTGCACTGAGGTCGTTCTTATCCAGTGCTGCAAGGGCAGTCTCCGCGGCACATTCCGCCGACAGGATCCCGGTATACAGCCCTCCTCCACTGAGCGGCTTGGCCATGGCGGCCGCGTCTCCGGTTATGATGACCCTGTCGGCGTATGTCCTCTTCCGAGTGCCTAGGGGGATCACCCCGGAATAGTTGTCCAGTCTCTTCGCGCTCTCCAGCTTCTCGGATTCGATCAGAGATTTGAGGTAACCGCTCGGCGGGCCGTAACCCTCCGATACGCACAGGCCGATGCGAGTGAAATTCCCGCACGGTATCTTCCAGGCAAAGAAGCCGGGAGCGACCTTGTTCCCCAGGAAGACATGGACATGGGTCTGTTCATCCATGCGGTGGTCGATATCGCTCTCTATGCCCTTGACCATGTCCCGGGGAGCGGGAAGGCCGGCCATCTTCGATACTGTAGATTTGTAACCGTCCGCACCCACTAGGAGCCTGCAGTGGATATCCTCGCGGTCTTCGGCCCGGACGATCATGCCATTCTCCATGGAGGCGAAGTCCAGGAACTTTGTCCCGGCAACGTAACTGGCCCCGGCGGCCACGGCACGCTCCATGCAGCGCCGGTCGAACCTTAACCGATCGACCACCACGGCCTTGGTCTCCTTACCGTCCAGGCGGATGATCTCTCCCCCTGGAAAATGCAGGACCATTCCGTTTATTCGGTTCAGAACGGTATCCTGGGCTCCCACCATGTCGATGACCCGGGGCGTCACCAGCCCGGCACATTGGACCGGGACCCCAGCATCCTTGTGCTCCTCCATGATGAGGGTAGAGTACCTCTTCGCGGTGATCGCCGCTACGGCGCATCCCACGGGCCCTCCTCCCACGATGACCAGGTCCGACTCCATTACCCCATGCAAATCTCCGCCGATATTAACCACTTTGGTCGTCGGCATCTGTGCCTAGAGACCAGGAGCGTGAACGCCGCTACCAGGGCAGCGGTGGTGACGCCCAATGACCAAGAGGAAGTTCCTCAGAACGTAAGGAACGATGTTAGCCCGTTCGCGGTCCTGGATGTTGAGAATAAGGACGCTTGTAGCAAAACATGATGATGCCGCTGCAGCAACATCAGTTTCTGCTCCTTGAACGGAGAGGCCATCCGCCGATTTTTGTACGTTAGTGGATATAAAAATAATGGTACGCCGCCCTGCGGCGGAAAAAAGGCACGGGCGTGCCGGTCACTTCTTGCTTACCTTCTCCCAGTCCTTGAGGAACCTTTCGATCCCAGAGTCGGTGAGGGGGTGCTTGAACATCTTCTTCAGCACGTCGTACGGGATGGTGGCCACATGGGCCCCGAGCCTGGCAGCCTCGGTGACATGGATCGGGTCCCGTACCGAGGCCACGATCACCTCGCAGTCGAATTCGTAGTTCTCCAGGATGTCCATGATCTCGGCGATCAGGTCCATTCCGTTCTGGCCGATGTCATCCAGCCTGCCCACGAAGGGAGAGACATAGCGCGCCCCGGCCTTTGCCGCCAGCAGCGCCTGGTTGGCCGAGAAGATCAGCGTCATGTTGACCTTTATGCCCTCGGAGGCCAGTATCTTGGTGGCCTTCAGCCCCTCCTCGGTCATTGGGATCTTGACCACGATGTTCTTGTTCCCGGCGGCGATCTTCCTCGCCTCTGGGACGATCTCCGCCGCGGTTGTGTTGACCGCCTCGACGCTGATCGGACCGTTCACGACCGCGCAGATCTCCTTGACCAGGGTGGAAAAGTCCTTATTCTCCTTGGCCACCAGTGACGGGTTCGTGGTCACTCCGTCCAGGATCCCCCAGCTGTTAACCTCTTTGATCTGTTCGATGTTTGCCGTGTCAATGAAGATCTTCATCCTAACGCCTCCTGATTACATCCTCTGCGGCTGAAACGACCTTGTCCATCGTCAGCCCGTACTTCGTCATTAGCTCTTCGCTCTCACCCGATTCGCCGAACACATCGGCCATGCCGACGCGCCTCATCGGCACCGGGCGGTGCTCCACCAGATAAGAAGCAACGTATGATCCCAGTCCGGAGATGACATTGTGCTCCTCTGCGGTCACGATCCCTCCGGTCTCGGTCGCCGCCTTGTGCAGCGCTTCCTCATCGAGCGGTTTGACCGTCGACATGTTGAGCACTCTGGCCGAGATGCCTTTGGTCTTGAGGGCCTCCGCCGCCTCCAGGCAGGCCGAGACCATCTGACCGGTACCCACCAGCGTTATGTCGGAACCATCGATCGGCATCGTTGCCTTGCCGATCTCGAATGGAGTGCCAGCGTCAGTGAAGTTGGGCACGTCGACGCGCCCCATACGCAGGTAGCAGGGTCCAGGCCGGGCGGCCACCGCCTTGGTCGCCTTGAACGCCTCTGTGGCATCCCCGGGGACGACGATGGTCATGTTGGGCAGAGTATGCATCAGGGCGATGTCCTCCATCGTCTGGTGCGATGCACCATCGCCACCAACGCTGATCCCGGCATGGGTGGCAGCGATCTTGACGTTCATTTTCGGGTAGGCCACCGACTGCCTGATCTGATCGAAGCAGCGGCCGGTCGCGAACACCGCAAAGGTCGAGGCGAACACTGTCTTTCCCGAGGCCGCCAGACCGGCTGCGGTACCGATCATGTTCTGTTCGGCTATGCCGACGTTGAAGAACCGTTCCGGGAACTCCTTGCCGAAATCGGCCGTCCTGGTCGAACCGGACAGGTCGGCGTCAAGCACCACGATGTCGTTCCGGGAGCGTCCCAACTCGACCAATGCCTTGCCGTACTCCTTCCTTTGGCTGCTATAGGTCCACTTCATTGGTCTTCCCCCAGTTCTCTCAGGGCGCGCCGGGTCTCATCCGCCGTGGGCGATTTCCCGTGGAATGCCAGGTTGTTCTCCATGAAGGAGACACCTTTGCCCTTGATGGTGTGGGCGATCACGACGGTAGGCTTACCCTTGGTCTCCTTGGCCCGGTTCGCCGCATCGAGGATCTGCCTCATGTTGTGTCCGTCGATCTCCAGGACGTTCCACCCGAAGGCCTTCCACTTGTCGGCCAGCGGCTCCAGGGACATTATGCTCTCGGTGGTTCCATCGATCTGAAGTTTGTTCCGGTCTACGAAGGTGAGCACATTGTCCAGCTTGTAGTGGGAGGCCAACATGGCCGCCTCCCATATCTGCCCTTCCGCCATCTCACCATCACCGCATATGCAATAAACACGATAGGACTTCTTGTCCAATTTTGCCGCCAACGCCATCCCGTTGGCCGCGCTCAGGCCTTGCCCGAGGGAGCCAGTGGACATCTCTACTCCAGGGGTCTTGGTGCGGCATGGATGTCCCTGCAAACGACATCCTATCTTTCTTAGCGTTGCCAGCTCCTCTATCGGGAAGTATCCGCTCTCTGCCAGCGCGGCATAGTAGATCGGCGCCGCATGTCCCTTGGAGAGTACGAAACGGTCCCGGTCGGGCCAATCCAGCTCCTTTGACCGGTGATTCATGATGTCGAAGAATAGGGCGGTCACAATGTCCGCGGAGGAAAGTGATCCGCCGGGATGTCCAGACCCTGCGGCAAACGTCATCCTAATGACGTGGCGGCGGAGTATATTGGCTTTTTTCTCAAGATTAAGGATAGTATCGTCGTTATACGAGGACACGAAGAGCACCTCTAAGGATGGGATGGGGGTTGGTCAATGGCCCGGTTCTATTTAATAACTTTTTGTGCCTTCTGACGGCAATCGGGAGGAAATAGAGGCGTTGCTCATCCGGCAAGAATCTCCCAAGAAGGGGTGAAAAACCGCCTTGTCGATGGCCCGTACCTTCCATTCCATTTAATATGGTGACATTCAGATACTGACACGATGGCGTACTGTTATGATATTCCGTGCGGGGGCAATGCCGTCCTCGAGCAGGTGGTAGAAAGGCTCAACAACGATGTGGAGGTACGAACCCTATGGAAGGCATCCAATATCACCGCCATTGACCGGATGGGTTATTCCGATCATGGCCCGACGCACATCAAGATCGTCTCAAAGCTGGCGCTCAAAATGCTCCAGATGCTCGTGGACAAGGGCATGAAGCCCGGCATCGTGAAGAACTACGGGCTGGGAATCTCCGACGCCGAGGTGGTCGTGGTCCTGGCCGCCTCGTTGCACGACATCGGGCATTCGATCCACCGGACCAATCATGAGGAGATGTCGCTCATTCTCGCCCCGCCGATCATAAAACGTATTCTGGAGGGTTTGTACGATGAGGCTGAAAGGACCATCATGATGGTGGAGACCATGCATGCCATGATTTCGCACCATGAGGATATCTTCCCATTGACCCTCGAGGCAGGGGTGGTGCGGGTGGCAGATGCGCTGGACATGGAGAAGGGGCGGGCCAGGGTACCGTTCCGCGCCGGGAGCATCAATATCCACTCGGTTTCTGCCTTGGCTATAGAAAAGGTCCGCGTTGTCGAAGGAAAGGACATACCGATACATGTGGACATCACCATGAACAACTCTGCCGGGATATTCCAGATAGACGAGCTATTGCGGGACAAGATAGAAAAATCAGGGATCAGGGACAAGATCGAGATATCGGTTCATGTCCCGAAGGAAGAGACCAGGATAGTGGAGAGCCTGAAGCTCTGACCACCTTAGTCGTTCTCGATACGCGGGGCGAGCAGATACTTTACCTTGCCCTTTCCACCGGCGAAGTCGAACTCTATCTTGACCGGCAGGTCGTTACCCAGGTTGATCACGACAACGGTTCCGGCGGGGATCGCCCGGATCATGTTGGCGAAGTAATCCATCGGGAACAGGGACTTGATGCTCTCTTTGCAGTCCAGGGATACCAGCAGGTCCTTCGGCAGCTTGAGGGTCACCGAGTCGGTGTCTCCCTCGGACAGGAGCTCGAACTGCTCCGGTGTTGCCGTCAGGGCGATGTGGTCCGATATGCTCTCTGAGGCTTTGATGCCCCTCTGGAGCTCCTCGACGTTCACGGCGACCTTGGCCGGAAGGATCAGGTTGGGGACCTTGGTGTCCGCCATGCCTTCGGTGGAGACCAAGCTCATGCGCCTGGTGACGTTCCCGACGGATATGATCAGCCGTCCGCGCTCTTCGTCATGCTTCATCTCGATGATGTCCCCCGCCTTAGACAGGCGGATGACCTCCCTGAGCTTGTCAAGGTCAAGTCCGATCTCCGTCTCGTTGGCTGAGAACTGTTCAAATGCGCCCTTGTCGATCGCCATGTCGATCATGGCCACGTGGGCTGGGTCGACCGCCTTCAAAGTGATCCCGTTGGCATCGATCTTGAACTTAGCCTCATCGATGAGCGTTGAAACAACGTCCACGACGCCCTTGAGCGTCTCGGACTTTAGCTTGGCTTGGAACATCAGACTCCCTTCCATGCAGTAAACAGATGCTGTTTAATAATCTTTTGCAGAGTATAGCCAGCATGTAGTCTGATTTTAATCCTGAACCGAATATCGGAATGCATTGGAAGGGGGAAATTTTACCAACAGGTGCCTGTGAGGCTCGTCCTCCCTTGCTCTTGTAGGGATCGGTACGGTTGTCCGAGGCCCTTTCAGAATGGGTTCTTGGAAGTCTGGCAATAAAAAATGGTTCCACGGGTGAAATCTACAATCCCTTGACCGATGCCGACGGTTTTTATCCCGACGCCTTTGTGAGGCGGTTTGTGTTTGTCTAACCGTACTCGCGCCAGGAGGCACCGCATTCACAGCAACGGTAGATCTTGGTCTCCGGTTCATCCGCGGCCCTGGTCTGTCTAAGCACCCAGAACGCCTCGTTGTGCTTGCACTTGGGGCATTCGACCTTGGCCTTGGGCAACGTCGGTGCCGAGTTCTCGATTACCGCCTGCTCCTTATCCTTGCCCCTGATGACGCATGTGTCTGCCTTGTTTGCGGTCACGTCATACTCTTTCTGGCATCGGTTGCACCAGATCTTGCCGTTCTTCGGCAATGCAAGGGCTTTACATGTGGGACAGAACATTTGGATTTCGCCAACTCGCAGGAAAATTACCACCATATTTATATTCTTCTTCTCCACCGCCTTTCAGCGGCGATAGAAGGGATCAGACGAACCGGAAGTCGTCGGATTCAGATTTCTTGCTGGTTTCCAGCTTCTTGTGCGTGCTGTGTGAAGCCTTTACCGGTATCTCGTGCCTCGCCCGGTCAAGGTTGCGTTCGAACTCCTTTTGGCGGCGTTTCCTGATCGGCTCGTCATCATCCTCTTCCTCCATCGCCTTGTCCAAGGTCCTGGAATGAGCGACTGGAGCATGGGAGCGGCTTCGGCCGGCCCCCGAGGTCTCCTTCAGCTCATTGAAGTGGACCGACGGAGCCCTGCGTGGCTCCTCCTCGTCATCTTCCTCTTCGATCTTTCTGCTCTTCCCCTTGCTCTCATGCCTGCCGAATATCCACAGTCCCTTCTTCCCTTTGGAGTTGGGGTCTCCTGCGTGGGGATGAGCGGCACGGTTCCCTCCATGCTTGACCACGTACTCCATCTCCCTAAGCGACTGAAGAGCCATAGCCCCTCCGATGTAGGCGAAGGCGATTGCGAGGATGAAGAAGTCCAGGCGTACTCCCGAGGTGCCCTGGATGGTCCCGATGAAGGATTGAAGATAACCGGTCGTGAAGTTGGCGAAGGGTCCGAAGATCGGCATCGCCTTGGCCAATTCACCGAATATCGCCTCCGGTGCCAGGTCGACGCCGAACCAGACGGAGGGTATGATCTTTATCGTCACCATCGTGGCGACGAGGAACACTATTGACAGGGGTATGCTGACTGCGAAGACACCTTTGATCGGACTGCCGGCCCTTCTGCCCGCAACGTATCCGGCAATCATCGGTCCGAAGATAGGGATCCACCAGAGCAAGAACATAAGGATGCTGCCATACTTCACGGCTGACCAGTAGTTGAAAGGATCATCCCATGATGACGAAAGCAACCATGACCGCTTCGGCTTTTCCTCGCTCTCGTTGGAAAGCCGGTATACTCCGCTCTTCATGAGCTTCTTGGTGGCCTGGTCCTTCGTATGGGCCTTTCGCCTGAAATTCAATCCCATCCCCTCGGTCTGACAGTATGTCAGACAGATGAAAATCAGTGGGTGAATATAAAGAACTTGGGGTTCTATGCCGAACGGTCGTTATTTCGGTACGTAGCACATCAGGTTGTATTCCCGGAGCGCTTCCTTGGTCCCTTCCGGCGTGATCGCCCGGGGACGCGTTTGATGCTTGAGTATCTCATCGAAAGGATAGTTGATGTATGCGCTTAGCAGTTTGAGCCGGTCCGCAGGAAAGGCCTGCCTTCCAAGGAGGATCTGGACCACGCTCCAGCCCGGATGGACCCGGGAGCGATAGCCCATCTGGCGACCGAGTTCGTTCAGGGATCCGGCCTTCTCTATTCCTCTCGCTATTATCATTGCCCTGAAACCTGAGGTCAACCATACCTTTTCTAGTTCCTTCGGTTGACGGAACCCGGGAAATGCGAAGTCTGACAAGCGATAATGGTCATGCGAATGTGGATTAGATAAATCTTCCCAGTGGAGGTCCGTCGTGCCGATATGATCGCTAGCCAGCTGGTCATCGGATATATGAATCCGGATAGGGGTTTCACCTCAACCTATTTATACCGTACCACGTCTAGCCTGGTCGAAAATAATGGGAGTGTTCCGGACAATCTTGAACATTGAAACGAGGAGCGAGGGTGACATCGTCGATCTGACCGGGAAGGTCATCGAGACGGTGAAAGGTTCTGGCTTAAAGGCCGGCATCGCCTGCGTCTTCGTCACCCATACCACCGCGGCGGTTTTCATCACTGAGAACGAGCCGGGCCTGCGATCTGACCTTATCAGGTCCATGGAAAAGGTTTTCCCCAAGGGATTCGGATACGCCCATAATGTTGGCGGGGACGGTAATGGCCACTCACACGTCAGGGCTTCTGCCCTCGGTCAGTCGGTCACCATTCCGTTCAACGATGCCTCACTTGACATCGGCACCTGGCAGAGCATTGTGCTCATGGAGCTGGACAATGGGGGAAGGCCAAGAAAGCTGATAGTTCAGCTGGTAGGGGAATGAAATTCACAGTCCTAGCATCAACAACCATTAACATCTTGCAAGAGACAAAAATGAGAAGAGGTAGAAAGAAATGAAATTAAAGTTCCTAGGCGGCGCGGACGTCGTTGGCAGGCTCGGAATGCTGCTCAACAACAAGGGCGCCAATCTGTTGTTCGAATACGGCATGAAACCGATCAAGCCGCCAGAGTACCCGATCCCCGCCCCGCCGCTGGAGACCGCGTTCTTGACACATTGTCACATCGACCATTCTGGAATGATCCCCTGGCTGTGCGGCAAGTACGGTACCAAGGTGCACACCACCCCATCGACCGTCGCTGTGTGCGAGCTGCTCATGAACGACACCCTCAAGGTGGCGGACTCAGAAGGATACCCACGCCCGTTCAATGAGAGCGATATCAAGGCCGCCATGCGGTGCTTCCGTCCGATGAAGTACGGGGACGTGCTGGACGTGGCCGGCTTTGAGGTAGAATCGCATTCTGCTGGCCACGTTCCTGGCGCTGCGATGTACGAGCTGCGCGGGGACAACACCACCGTGTTCACCGGCGACCTTCACACATACAACACGAACCTCACCTGGGGCGCGCACCCGGTGAAGTGCGACAACCTTATCATCGAGGCGACCTACGCTGGTCGTCTCCATCCCGACCGGAAGAGAGAGGAGCAGAAGCTCATCGAGAGGGTCAAGGAGACCGTCGAGGGCGGTGGCAAGGCCATCATCCCCTGTTTCGCGGTCGGGCGTACCCAGGAGGTCATGCTTATCCTGAAGGACCTGAAGTACGACATGTGGGTCGACGGGATGGGAAAGACCGTCAACCGTCTGTACTTGGAACAGCCAGAGTACATCCGTTCGGAACGGGACATGCGTATGGCCAAGAGGCGCTTCAATGAGGTGCGCGGTGCCGCGGCCAGGGAGAAGGCCATGGAGGGTGAGGTCATAGTCACCACCGGAGGCATGCTGGATGGAGGCCCGGTGATCCGTTACCTGCAGCAGGAACGGGACAATCCCAAGAGCTCGGTCCTCATGACCGGATTCCAGGTCGACGGTTCCAACGGACGCCGTCTGATCGACAACGGTGCCATCGACATCAGGCAGCCAGGTTCCGCACCGGAAGAGGTGCCGGCATCGATGCGCGTCGCCTGCCAGGTGCAGCAGTTCGATCTTTCCGCACATGCGGACCACAACGAGCTGCTGAAGTTCATCCGTGCCTGCAACCCGGAGAACGTCGTTCTAATGCACTCTGACAACCGTCCGGCCCTCGCAAAGGACCTGAAGGACGAGTTCAAGGTGCATATGCCGATGCCAGGCGAGGAGTTCGAGCTATAGGACCGGCAGCTATTTCCATCGGTGGTGTCGTAGTATGGTCATGCGCATGGAGGACCTGCTCGCCGAGGATGAGGGTTACGGGGACATCACCTCGGAACTGCTCATCGAGAACGAGGGCGGAGAGTCGGAGATCGTCGCCAACGAAGATTGCGTGGTCGCCGGCCTGGCCGAGGCCACTGAGCTCTTCAAGAGCCTGGACCTCGATGCCCGCGCCCAGGTCGAAGATGGTTGCCAGGTCAAGAAGGGAACGGCGGTCATGACCATACACGGACCATTGAAGGCGATACTTCTGGGTGAGCGCCTGGCCCTGAATTTCATCATGCGGATGTCGGGCATAGCCACGGTCACTTCGAAGACACTATGGGATTGCCGGCGGGAGAACAAGAACGTTCGGATCGCAGCGACCCGGAAGACCACTCCCGGTTTCCGTTTCTATGAGAAGAAGGCGGTCGTTCTGGGAGGGGGAGACCCCCACCGCAACCGCCTGGACGATATGATACTTATCAAGGACAATCACCTGGTCATCGTCGGCTCCGTGACCGAGGCGGTAAGAAAGGCCAAGACCTATTCCTTCAGCAAGAAGGTGGAGGTCGAGGTCGTTGTACTGGACCAGGCCAAAGAGGCGGCCGTTGCGGGGGCGGATATCATAATGCTCGACAACATGTCCCCTAAGGATGCGGAGGAGAGCTATTTTGCGATCAAGGAGATCGATCCGCGCATAACGGTCGAGGTCTCGGGCGGGATAACCCCGCACAACGCGGCCGAGTATGCCAAGCATGCCGACGTATTGTCTCTCGGCTGGATCACCCACTCCGCCAAAGCGATACAGTTCTCGCTCAGCGTCACGAAGGTCTACCGTTTCTGATCAAGGCAGCCGGGTCTTGTGGTACCTCAGCCCGATCTGTTCAGGCGTGGCGCCGAATGCCAGCGCAAGCAGTTCTGCAAGATAGAGCACTGGTAGCCCCTCCTTCTGCCTGATGTCGAATTGGACGAAGCAGAACGGGCAGGGCGTCAATATGCAATTGGCACCGCCGGGACGGAACGAGGATGTCGCATCCTCCAGCATCTTGGAGGAGACCTTTTCGTCGATACCGGCGATCCCGCCACCACAGCATTTCGGCCACTTCTCGCTGACCACCACTTCGGAACCGCACCAGGATGCTATCTCATCAAGGATCTTTGGGGCGAAGCTATCATCGATCTTCAGCTTGGACGATGGCCTGACCATATGACATCCTGGATGCGCGGCCAGCCTGAGCCTTTCCTGCGATGCGCTGACCAGGGACCGGACCCTATCCGCTCCCGCCTCCTCGACAATCTCAGCGAAATGCCTGACCCTCACATTGCCGCTGTATCGCAGGTCCATCTCCTTCAGGATCGTGTTCACATCTGCTCTGGTCCTCTCGTTCTCCAGCGCCTGTCTGGACTCCTCCAATGACAGGTAGCATCCGTTGCACAGGGAGAGAATGTCCCGCCCGTTGCTCTCGGCGATGGCCAGCATCCTAGCCGTAACCACCAGCCAGGTGTCCGCCGCCAGCGATCTCAGGCCGATCGGCTCCACACAGCAAGTGGCTCCCGGCATCTGTTCGTGCTCCACTCCCAATTTTTCCAGTACGAACAGGGAAGAGCGTTCCAGGAACGGGAGCCTGGTCGGGATCAGGCAGCCCCTGAAAAGATAATATTTCCTATTCAAGCCTGAGACCTCCCAAACGGGTTTTCCTCAAGAGCATGGCCAGCTGTTCCATGGTCTCTGTCGGGACGGTGAGCTCATCCAATCCCAGGTCCTTTCTCAATTTCTTGGTCATTCCAGTGTTTGGGAACGACAGTCCGGAACGGATGAACAGCTTCGCTTCCTCGGAGAAATGTTTCGGGATGTTCCCGAGGTTTGCGGACTCGCCCCTCAGAAGCGCAATGGTCTCGGCCGGATCGACACCCATCTGACACCTCTCTGTGCAGGAGTTGCACATCGCGCAGAGCCAGAGGGAGCGTTCCTCGCGCAGGTCCAACGATCCCTGGTGAGCTCTGGTCAGGATCCCGATCGGGCGGATCCCTCCGGCACGCTCCGAGGGACATATCCCCGAGCATAGCCCGCATTGCTGGCATCTCCAGATCGACCCTTCGGAAAGGACGCGGTCAAGATCCTGAGTGCCGGCCTGGGAGGCTTTCATGCGTCGAGCATCGGCGCCGCCGGATTTTACTCTTTCCTTTACTCCACCGAGACCTACGCAAGGTTCAGAAGCCCTTCAGGAACCGGGCCAGATCGTTGCGCATGCTGGCGTCGTTGTATTTTCGGGCCTGGCGGTAGGCGTCGTAAATGTTGTAGGCCCAGAATCCCAGGCTGACCAGGATGACTATGATGAACGTTCCATCGGCGAGAAGTCCCCTGACGGCATTGATGTCATTGTAGTCAATGTTCAGGGTGAGCACGCTGGAGAATACCGAGAGGATGACGAACGTCACGATGAACGCGATGCCCCGCTTTATCTTGCCGACGTATAGTTGGCCAAGTCCGGCGAAGAAGAAGGACAGGATAACGGCTATGGCGCCGCTCTTCCGGGGGTAGCCTGGCTGACCGTAAGGCTGAGGGCCGTACTGGCTCGGTTGGTATTGCTGGTTCGGCTGCTGGGTAAAGGAAAATCCGCAGGAAGGGCAGAACTGCATCGAATCGTCCGTTACGGTCTTACCGCAATTGGGGCAAACCATCATTGTTATCGAAAGGAGATTGCGGTTCGATTATTTATCATAAAAGACGGTTTATATATGCCCGTCTCAGTCCTCGGGAAGCCTGGAGATCGTCAGGTTGGTGTCCGATGTGACCCTGACCGCATCGATGACCTGTCCCATCCAAAAGACCGATATAATGGCCGAAAGGACCACCATCAGCTCCACCCCGATCAGCGACCGGTAGGAGAAAGCGACCAAGCCAGCCGCCAGAAGGGTCATGAATATCAGGAAGACCAGGCCGCCGCGTTCCTTTCTGCCGTCATAGGCCTGACCCAGTCCAGGCAGGAAGAACGAGGACAACAGGGCGAGGTCCGAATCCTTCAATCTCCTTCCGTTCTGGGCTGAATATCTGGGACTTTCATCTAGCCACCAGGTCAGCAACGGGTCGAGCAACGGCTCATCCGTTCTGAAGAATCCGCTTGTCATTCCTGAGCATCGACCGCAGGAATCCTGGAAGTCCTCAATGAAGGCCCCGCAGTATTCGCAATATGCCAACTCGCTCCCTAGTGAAATAATATGAACGCACCATGTTCATGTAATTTGCGAACGTGCGGCCCCCTCGTTCGATCAGGCACAAGAATCATATCGTTCGATGCCGCTGGGAGGAGCGATGGATATCGAGAAGGAGAAATGCCAAGTGTGCGGTGCTAAGGCCGAGCAGTTCGTTTTCGCCGCCTTCGTTTGCCGCAATGAGGACTGTGTGGAGAAGGCCAGGCTGGAACGCGGCGGGCCCGGCGGGCACATGAAGAACAAGCATTCCGCCCCCATAACCAAGATCGAGGACCAGAAGGAGTGATCAGGTCTTCTTGTCACTGTTCCTCAACCTGGAGGCGGCCAGCACATGCAGGTCCATGAGCGGGATCCGTTCTCGGTCCTTGTGGGAGCCATAATCCTTCTGGGCGCATGAGAGGTGGACGAAGCATTTGGGACAGGCGGTGACCAAGGTTTCCGCACCGGTATCCCTCGCCTCCTTCAGGCGTTCCACCTGCCATCTCTTGGTGTCATCGTCACAGTTGGCCCAGCAGGGATTCCCGCAGCAGGCGGAGGATGCACCGGAACGGGGCATCTCCCTCAGTTCTCCGCAGGCATTGACCACCACCCTCGGCTCCTCCAGGAGTCCCGCAAAACGGACCAACTTGCATGGGTCATGGTACGTGAACCGGTCTTCGCTCGAGGATAATTCCAAGCGTCCCTCTTCGACCGCCTTCGCTAACAGTTCCGAGAGGTTGACGACATCCATATCGAAACCGGGCACCACCCGCGGATAGATATCCTTCAAGGTATGGTGGCATTCCGGGCAGAACGTCACCACACGCTTGGCCTCGGATCTTTTCAGGCTCTCCGCATTGAGCCTTGCCAGTTTGGTGAAGGTCTCCTCCTCTCCTAACCAGTAGGAATCGTGGCCGCAGCAGAGCTCCTCGTCGAGCAGCATGGGCCTGATCCCCATCGCGTTGAGCAATCTGACGGCTGAGCGGGGCATCTCCAGCATGCCCTTGGCGAAAGCGTTGAACAGCTGATCGAAGAGAGGTGTGCATCCGATGAATAGAACAGTATCGGAGTTTGGGTCCAGCTCTAGGTCCGGTGTCACCCAATCGGCCCGGTGGCCTTTCGTCCTTCCCTCCGCCTCGGTCCTCCTTATTTCCCGTAGGATGCCGTTATGCGATTGGATCGGAGGGAATCTGGAATTATTGTCGGCCCTGACGTCCCGGATGAACTCGTGGAAGGTGACCCCCGAGGTGCACACCTCCGAACATGCCCCGCAGGTCATGCACGACCATATCTCCCAGTGATCCAGTTCTTTACCGGATACGAAATCCTCCATCACCCGACGCGGTGAGAACCGGTTGTCGCGGTGGGCGGCCGGACAGGCGTACGAGCACTTGCCGCATTCCACGCATTCGGAGGTGTTGTTCCTCCGAGCGGAATCGACCAGGTCCAGGTCAATCCCTCCCCATCGGGCCCAGCTCTCTTGTCGTGGCGGTGAACTCCGCCGCAGTGGAAGCGAACAGGGCCCCCTCGGACGCCGATACCCAGCGGAGCAGGAGCCGGTGCGGATCTATACCCATAAGTTCCAGGAGCCGCTTGCACTCCTTAACCTTCACTTCCGCCTTGCGGTTTCCGGCGATGTAATGGCAATCGCCGATATGGCATCCTAGGACCATCACCCCGTCCGCTCCTTTTTCGAAACATCGCATGATCATTCCCGGGTCCACCCGGCCAGAGCACATGACCCGGACCACCCGGATGTTGCTTGGATACTGGATCCGGCTTACCCCGGCGAGGTCGGCGCCGGCGTAGGCGCACCAGTTGCAGCAGAAGGCCACGATCGCCGGTTCAAAGACCTCAAGCTCACCGGTGGACGGGGCGTTGCTCCCCGCTCCAGGGACTTGGCGGATGACCGGAACGACTGAAGGTGAATCCATGTAACGACCTCAATGCGAAGCGGATGCCCACAAAAAAGGGTTTCGATGCCTCCGGCCATTTCGCGGAACTATGGGAACCTTCGTCCCTGCATCACTCTGGTGCAGATATGATTAATAACGGTCGTTCCATTTCTGTCCCATGGCTCTCCGGATCGTGGGATTCTCAAAGACCTCCCTTTTGGATTGGGACGGACATGTGGTTGCCACGATATACCTGCAGGGATGCAACTGGCGCTGTCTTTATTGCCACAACCCCGACCTGGTTCCGATAGAACCAGTGTTCGATGAGCTGGACTTTGAGGACATAGCCGAGTATGTGCGGGATAACGCCGACTTCCTTGATGGGGTGGCGATATCCGGCGGCGAGCCCACCATCCATCCGGACCTGCCCATACTGATCGCTAAGATCAGAGATCTGGGAATGAAGGTCAAGCTGGACACCAACGGTTCCAACCCGGAGATGCTTGAGGACCTGCTCGGTTCCGGGATGCTCGACTACGTTGCGATGGACATCAAGGCCCCTCTGAACGGCAAATACAAAGAGATCGTCAAGGTGAACGCCGATCTGGAAGCGGTCAAGCGTTCGATCCTACTTTTAATGAACTCGGGCACAGACTACGAGTTCCGCACCACCATCGTGCCTTTCCTGCTGGAGGAAAAGGAGGTTGAGGCCATAGCCGCGTACATAGGCGGGTCCAAGAAATTTGCCCTGCATCAGTTCAAGAACGACTCCACGCTCGAGAAGAAGATGGAGCTGGTCTCGCCCTACCCAGAGGAGAAGCTGAGGGCCATGGCGGACATCGCCAAGAGGTATGTGGGCAAGGTCGTGATCCGGGGCACCAGTTGATAAAAAACGACCTCCGATAAGCAGGTCAAATCTATTTTATACGTCAAGAACGCTGAATGCACGTTAACGTACCCAGACCATTTTGGCCAGTACGTTCCTGGGAGTGCGTGTTCGATGGAAAATGTGAACGGCAGGCTGAAAACTTATATCGATGGATTTGACAGGATATTGGAGGGAGGCGTCCCCACCGGCCATATCGTTCTCCTGGCAGGCACTCCTGGTACAATGAAATCATCGCTCTCCTACTACATGTTGTACAACCATGCCCTTGAGAACAACATATGCTCCGTCTATGTCACGCTGGAACAATCCCGGGAGTCCCTGCTAAGGCAGATGGAGAAGATGGGCATGCATACCGACAACGTCAAGGACCAGCTGAACGTCCTGGACCTCGGGATTATCCGGAAGAAGCTGAAGGAGATTTCTGCCGGAAGCTCCTGGCTGCACGTTTTCAAATCATATCTCACCAATCTTAAAGAGAACATGAAGTACTCCATCCTGGTCATCGATTCCCTGGAAGTGCTGGAAACGATGGCCGAGCTTTCCAACAGAAGGACGGAGCTGTTCTACCTCTTCGAGTGGCTGAGGGACCTCGACGCTACCGTCTTCCTCATTTCGGAATCATCATCGGAAAGGATGATGGACGGCAAGTTCGACGAGGGATATCTCTCGGATGGCATCATCACGCTGAAGATGCAGGTGATCAGGGACGTGGAATCCCAAAGACGCATACGGTGTGTCAAGATGAGGGAGACGAACCATGATCCATCCTACTACTCGCTCCTATACAACGGAGGCAAGTTCCAGGTTACGAGAGTGATATCAGAGTAAAGTCTGGTGCCTCATAATGTCAAAATACGAGTGCCCACGGTGCGGTTCGGGTGTCAAACCCAACGACATCCAATGTGACCGCTGTGGGGAGATGCTGAAAAAGGTCGACCCCCGCAAACAGAGAGAGGGCGATATGCCCTCCAACATCGTCATAGACAAGGTCATTGCGGAGGAGCAGACCCAGATCCGTCTGGACTCGTCAGATTTCACATCCTTGTCAAAGCTAAGGCAGATGCTCGAGGAAAAGGACAAGGAGATCGCCGCCCGGGAGAAGGTCATCCTCGAGAAGGAAAAACGGATGCAGGAAACCTTCGACAAGATGGAGAAGGACCAAGGCCAGCTCGAAGAATCGGTGAAGCAGTTCGAGTCCGACCAGATAATGATCAAATGCAAGGAGATGTCCATCCGGGAGAGGGAGCAGGAACTGGAGCTGATGTCGGAGAAGTTCGACAGGGGCATACAGGAGATCATGCAGCTGGAGGACAAGCTCAAGTCCTCCCGTATAACCGCTGCCGATGTCCAGAAACTGGATGATATCAGGAAGAAGTACGGCACGGCGATCGAGAACGAGAAGGTCAAACTAAAGCAGGCCCTGGAAGTGGAGCTGGAGGCAAAGCTCACGGAAAAGGACCGGCTGGCCACAGAGCTCAAGGTAACAAAGGAACAGCTGGCTGAGGCAACCAAGAAGATCGTGGAGCTGCAGAGGTTGGTCAAGGTTGAGACGGGCCCCCACGCCACCGGCGAGAGGATGGAGGCGGAGGAGGTGAGCGCCCGCGCAGACATAACCGCCAAGGTGGCCGAACTGGTCAAGATAGTAAGACCGGAGCTCGACATCCAATTGGGAGCTGGTGTTCCCGCGGTCGGGCCGGACCGGACCATCCACACCCACATAGAGAAGTTCGATACCATTCTTGGAGGTGGAATACCGGAAGGCCACGTAATACTGGTGAACGGCGCTCCGGGGACGATGAAGTCCACTCTCACCTATACCATCCTTCACAATGCCGCACTGTACGACGGGGTGAGATCGATGTACTTCTCGCTGGAACAGAGTCGTTTGTCGATCCTCAAACAGATGGCGCGGCTCAAGATGCCCTCACCCGAGGCCGTCGAGCACATGACGGTCGTCGACATGGTCGATCTGCGCAGGGAGATGGAAGGGGCCCAGGGCGACTGGAGGGAGATCTTGCTGCGCTATGTCAAGAACATCTTCTCCGAGCGTCCGTTCCAGATATTTGTGCTCGATTCCCTCGATTCGTTCAAGGCCGTTTCCGATCACGATTTCACCCGCCAGGATCTCAAGGACCTTTTCGATTGGTTCAAATCCCTAGGGATCACGGTCATGCTGATCTCAGAGAAACCGATGCTCCAGCTCTTGGAGAGCGTACAGAGCGAGCTCTACCTGGCCGACGGTGCCATCGAGATCACGATGAAGCAGATCGATGATTCCAGGATCCAGAGATGGGTGCGCTGTCCCAAGTTGCGCGGCATGAACATCGACACCCGCTACTATGCGATGTTCCACGACGGCGAGCACTTCAATCTGACCGTACCGATCGTCGACCATTGATGAAATCGAAAATGATTACCAGTGTCGGACATTTGGAAAGATAGATTAAAAACGCTTCGCGGCTCTTTCTTGATCAGGAAGTGGTGGGAACGCAGATTTCGCGAGTAAAGACCTTCATCGAGAACCTTGATGAGAACGTGCAAGGCGGGGTTCCGAAAGGGCATCTGGTCCTTTTGGCCGGAGCTCCTGGTACCATGAAGTCATCGATCGCCTATTCCATACTCTACCAGAATGCCATCAGGAGCGGCACCAAATCGCTCTATATGACGCTGGAGCAGTCAAGGGAGGGACTCAACCAGCAGATGGAATCGATGGGCATGAGCCCGGACAAGGTCCGCGATACGGTCAACGTGCTCGACCTGGGGATCATACGGAGATCCTTGACCCAGCTATCCGCCAAAGGCAGCTGGATGCAGGTCTTCAAGATGTACGCGGAGAACCTGAAGGCATCCCTGGGCTATGAGATCCTGATCCTGGACTCGCTCGACGTGCTGGAGATGGCGGCTCAGATGAAGCCAGAGGAGAGGCGGGCGGAGCTGTTCTACATGTTCGAATGGCTCAGGGGCATGGGCGTGACCTGCTTCCTGATATCCGAGTGCAACCCGGACCAGTACAATTGCACCCACAGGGACGAGGCATATTTGGCGGACGGGGTCATCCTTCTGAAGATGGCGGAGATCGGCGACACCGACGTTCAGCGCCGTATCCGCGTGGTCAAGATGCGTTCGACCAACCATGCCAGCAACTATTTCTCGCTGCTTTTCGACCATGCGTCGTTCCGTGCCACCAGGGTACTGAGCGAGTAGGTCAGCGTCCTGGCCGTCCGAGGAAGAACTTCTTCACGTCCGAGACCGGTTCATCGCTCTTCTCCATTTCCAGGTACTTTATGAATCGGGGGGCGCGGCTGTCCAGCACGACAGCGCATCCAATGTCCTTTTCCGTCCGGATCAGCCTTCCTATGGATTGCATCATGCGGCGGGCCGCCGGGACGTTGACCGCATACTCGAAACCCTTGCCGCCGAAACGCTGGTCATAGAACTCGCGCAGGCGCTCCTGGCACAGAGAAGGCTTGGGGTAGGGAATGCCGACGATGACCACCAACTGCAGTTCATCAAAGGGAAAGTCCAGGCCTTCCGAGACCCGTCCCCCCATCACGGCGAAGAAGACCGCCCCTTTCCGTGAATCCCGTTTGAACCTTCCGATGTCGGCCACGAGCTTCTCCTGCGACTCCCCCTGCACCTCCCGGTAGATCTTCTTAGTGAGCAGCTTCTCGTTCCGGTACAGGTAGTTGTGGAGCATGGCATGGGAAGGGAAGAAGATCATGGTGTTGCGTGATACGGCGTTCGCCAGTTCGGTAACGTGATCATGCAGCTTCTGCACCGCGTTCGGGTCCGAGCGCGATTCGAACTTCGTCTCCACATCCTCTAAGAAGAGCACCTTACGGTTATCCTTGGGGAACGGGGACTCGAAGATGGCGGTCTTGGTGTTCTCGCCCAGACCGGTCACCCTGACATACTGGTCCAGCGGTCTGAGCGTCCCGGACATGTGTATCGAGCCATGTACCTCGTGGAAGAAGGAGAGCGCCCCCTTCGGGTCGAGGCAGTAGGCCTCGATCATTCCGCCTTCCTCCATCGTCGCCCTGCGCACATAGCGGGCGTTGTCCGACGCCACCCAGTTGGTGAGGTCCCTTCCCAGCGTGAACGTCGCCGAGGTCGGCTCCCTTCCGCTCTGAAGACGCCTCTGGGCCATCTCCTCGCCTGTGGCCTGCATCTCGGCCACGATCTCGGCCAACTCACCCCTGTCGCAGCCTAGCGCTTCGCAGAGGGTGCCTTCGAGGAAACCCCGTCCCAGTGCGACCTCGTCCTTGCCCGATTCCGCACACAGTTCTCCAGCCCGGTCCAGTACGCTGAACAGTGCACCTGCCAACCTCTTAAGGTCGACGTCCTTGGACAGCTTCGCGTTGCCCATCTCACCGGCCTCAACCGTGACCATCGAGACGATCTTCTTGGTGATCCGGATGCTCTCGGCGTCCCTGGCCGCGTCCGCCAGGTTGTGGGCCTCGTCGACCACCAGGATGAGGTCGTCCGCCTCCGCCTGTAGCTGCTCCAGGAAATGGTGCCTGACCTCGCTGGAGATGATGTAAGGATAGGGTGCGATGACCACCTTCGCCTCCGGCATCAGCATCTTGCCCACCTCATAGGGGCAGGCCCCGTCCGTCTCGCAGAACCTGGAAAGTTCATCGGAGGTCGGGATATTATCAGCGCAATAGTTCTTGAAATATGAATGGCCCAGATGCACCGTGTTGGCATAGTAGGTGCAGCCGCCCTTGACTCCGTCCCGGGTGTTCTTCTTCTTGTGCTCGCACACCCGCGACAGCTCTCCCGGGGTCAGGTTGTCTACTGAGAGCTCGGAGAGCATGGGGCAGCTGTTCCTCCTGCCTTGGAGCGATATCCCCATGACGTTACGCCGCTTGCCGATGGCACGGAGCTCCTTGATCGCTATGGTCGCCTGGGAGTTGGTCCGGGTGATATACACGACCCGCTTGTCGTTGGCCAGTGCATACTCCACCGTCCCGGCCAGGGCACAAACTGTCTTGCCGGTCCCGGTACCCGACTCCACCACCAGGTTTCCTCTGGACTCCAGAACGTCTCCTATCAGCCTGACGAAGTCCATCTGGTGCGGACGAGGCAGGTACGGGAATATGGAATTGGGGTCCGGGTTCTCGGGAGGGGCGGATTCCTCACGAACCTCTTCCTCCTTTTCTTCACGGGTCCCGGCGAGCCTCGTCTGAAACTTGGGTTTGATGGTCTGCCCTCGTCCACCGCTGGAGCCTGTCCCGCCATCTCTGGAACGGGTCATACCACATTGACGGCAGACGAGCCTGTCGCCCACTGGGGTCATGATCGATTTGCAGCGGTCGCAGAACATCCCGGGCATGCAGAACGCCAATGTCCACAGGGCTTAAAACCATTGCCGGGTACAATCAGCGCCAACCGAACGGTTGGGAAGGGTTGGGGCGGTTTTCCCTGCATTGCTAGGTCTCAGAGAAGATATACCAGTCATTGCCAGCACCGTCAGGAATTAATACCTTGAAGTGATGTTGTGGGATTCAAGGGCTCATGGTCTAGCGGTTATGACGTTTGCCTCACACGCAGAAGGTCGCCGGTTCGAATCCGGCTGAGCCCACCATTAATTATCTCAATCGGTTGATTAGAAGGGTCGCACCTACCAAGGAAAAGCTCGCTTCGCTCACTCTTCTGTGGTCGCGACGGGGCGGGACATGGTCGTGCTTCTTCCCATTTTCAATATAAAGAATGATTTCGTCCAGCCTGATGTCCTTATCAGATATTGTCATCATGTTCGACCGTTATCACAACTTTCCCTTTTACGAGCCCCTTTGAAAGATCGCTGAGAGCGCCCGGAACCTCGCTGAGTGGGATTCGCCTGTCTATGACCGGGATGAGCTTCTCGTTTTCAAGGAGCTCGAGCAAGAACCGCAGATCCTCCTCGTTGTTCACGTTCATCGGGTTGATGCCCATCTTCTTCTTGCTGGCAATGGAGACCAGAGGCCCTAGGAGGATCGACTGGAATATGGCGTATCTTGAGCCTCCAACCAGTACGAACAAGCCATCTGGGGCCATGATGCGCCGGTAATTGAAGATCGACCGGCGCGCGACCGTATCCAAGATGAGGTCGTAGCGTTCCCCGCCCCTTGTGCAATCCTCCTTGGCGTAATCGATGACGTGGTCGGCCCCAATGGCACGAAGCATATCGAGCTTCCCTGCGTTGTCCACACCGGTTACCTCGGCCCCGTAATACTTCGCGATCTGCACAGCGAACGTGCCCATGCCGCCGCCAGCGCCGTTGATAAGGACCTTCTGCCCTTTCTTGAGGGGACGCTTGCCGCGAAGGCCCTGAAGGGCGATCTTGGCCGCCTGGGGGAAGGTGGCGGCGTCCTCAAAGGATATGCTGTCCGGTTTCCATACTAATGCATCTTCAGGTACCGCCACATACTCTGCGAAAGCGCCGAAGCCGCACGCGAATAAATCCCCGAAGACCGCCTCGCCTATCTTCAACCGCTTGATGTTCTTCCCGACCGCCACGACCCGACCCGCGACGTCCGATCCGGGTATTCTGTTCCTTGGCCTGAAGGGGCTAAAGATGCGGGCCGAGACAGCGCCGCCCAGGATCTCGAAATCGGCCGCGTTCAGTGAGGAAGCATGGACCTTCACCAGTACCTGGTTGTCCCGGGGAGTCGGTCTCTCCACTTCCTCGAGTCTGAGGACGTCCGGCGGGCCGTATCGGTCACATACTATGGCTTTCATGGTGCGGTATCGTCTCAGACATTGTCATCACCAACGACGGTTATAACCACATTGCCTCTCTTGTGTCCCAAGTCGACGTACCTGTGGGCTTCCACAACCCCCTCCAACGGATACCTCCTGTCGATGATCGGTCGTACCTTTCCCGCCTCCACGAGCTCTTTCAGGTGGATGAGATCTTCGTTCGACTCTCGCGTCGGAGACCATGACGATAAGAAGACCCCGCTTTCCCCCAGGGACTTTTTGCACCCCGATTTCTTAAGTTTCCGAACGGTGTCGAAGATGACATCATATGCCTTGCCATTCTTTCTGAAATCCTCCTTGGTGTAGTCTATCACCTCATCGGCGCCGATGGACCTCACCAGGTCGAGATTCGCACCGCTGCAGACCCCCGTCACATAGGCCCCGTAATACTTCGCCAGCTGCATGGCATAGGTGCCCACGGAACCGGACGCCCCGTATATGAGGACCCTATCTCCCTTCTTGACATTCCCCGACCTGAGGATCTGGAGGGCGGTCAACCCCCCGATGGGGATGGCGGCAGCCTCCCCGAAGGATAGGTTGGCCGGTTTCATGGCTACCATCCCCTTTCCGCCTTCCTCGGGGATGCAGACATATTCGGCGTTGGAGCCGCATTTGAGCCCGGTGGTCGTCCCGAAGACATGATCGCCTTGCTTGAATGATCTGATGTCCTTGCCCACCGCCTCAACCACTCCCGCAAGCTCATGGCCTGCGATCTTTTTCAGCTTGGAGCCCATCACGATCATCATTGGGCCCATAACGAATCGGGGCATCTTCCGGAGGACGGCGTCCCCTATGGTCACCGTCGAGGCGTGGACCCTGACCAGCATCTCGTTGTCCCGGGGTGCGGGCTTTTCCACGTCCCTGAGCTCCAGAACCTCTGGCGCTCCGCTTCCAATTACTACTATGGCTTTCATACAATCGCTCCCTTCTCACGCTCAATGTGCATTTCACGATCAGTTACCGGCCGCACCGTTCCTCGCGACCATCGGCCACTTCCATGCGGTCCATATGATCATGGCGAGGATGATGACCTCCGCGACAGTCCCGAACACGTAATAGGCATTGATCTCTCCCGAAGCGAATCCCAACGCGATCATAATGTGGAACGCGCCTAGACCGATGTTTGCATAACGGTTCATCTTGGCCGGTAACATCAGGGAGACGCAGACCATTATGACCGGGAGCGTCATCAACATCAGGCTCAGCAGCAGCCACGTTTGATCGATGTTATAGATCCAGGCCTTCCCCACCAGAATATCCGCGATCGTCCCCGGTTTGAAGAATCCAATGATGTCCACGTAGATGTACATGAACAACACCGCCCCCCACAGTCCAGCCAGCTTGACCTGCGCGGGTATCCTCATCTTCTCAAGAACAAGTCCAGCCTTCCCGTCCTGGTCCTTCATGTGTTTATTCTCCCCTGTGCCCATTCCAATCATCTGATCCATTTCCACCATTGTATCACTCGGCGATCTTCGCCAATTATGGCATGGTCGGAAGAGTTCTAGCAAATTGGGGCATACATGTATTATAGTTTAAATACGGAAGTACTTATTTAGAGAAACAGTACCATGAGAACGCTCACCCTGGAGATCGAGCCTTTCGAGACCGTAAAAGAGGAGATGGCAGAGACCTTCGCCCGTGTCCGTTCCTACTCGATACTCGAGACCCTGAAGATGGACTACCAAGAAGGCATATGCATTGAAATTTTGGAGTTCACCCTTAAAGAAGGTGTGTCAATCCATGACATCAAGACTATAGGCAACATGGAGATCCTGAGCGTTCTGAAGTCCATTGACAACAAGCACACTTGCCTCATCAGATACACCGAATCGGAAGAGGCCAAAGAGCAGTTCCAGGAATCTGACCTAGGTCTGATCCACACAATACCCACAATCATTTCACTGGAGAAATTCACCATCAGCATGATGGGGGAGCAGAAGAACCTGTCTGATTTTGTCGAGATGATGAGGAACGCCGGCACTATTCGGAAGATGTCCTTCAGGAGGGCCGCCTACCAGAAAGCTGACATCCTGGCCGTCCTGACCGACAAACAGAAGGATGTGATGGTAGCGGCATTTCAGAACGGCTACTATGATTTTCCCAAGAAGATCAGCAGCAGGCAGCTGTGCCAGAAGGTCAGCATCAGCAAACCCACCCTCCTGCAGCACATGAGGAAGGCCGAGGGGAGGATACTTAAGGAGATAATGACGGGGTACTTCCAACACCCAGAGTGATTGCGATATAGCGGGACAGGCAAGGGTTCCATACCGCCTGTAGCTTGAAAATTACTATTGGATAGGTGAATCTGGGCGGACCACTGTTCATTATTAGTGTTGGTTAATTAGTTGGGGTCCGCTCTAATGTTCGTCCCGCAATCTGCTTGGTGATCTTGGTGTCCGCATCTTATCCTGAGCATTAGAGCGTGGAAATTGGTGACCACGATCTTCGCCCTGGTCATCTTTTTCATTTGCTCAGACGACACGATGTCCCTATCCGATAGTAGTTTCTGATTAGGTGGTCTGGCTCGATTCAGATTCAAATCCCGACGGGAGCAATAATAAAAAAATTCTGTCCAAATAAAAAAAGCAGGAAAAGGTTTGTCAAGCTGGCTCTGCACTACGCTAATAAATTGATTTTCGTCATTCATTTTCTGGCTATGTCGAAGGGTGGTCTCGGCTGAGCCCACCAATCTCACTATCTAGACAATTATTATTTGAATTCAATTCAAACGTTTTCGCGTTTTATAGCTGGCTCGGATGGAAACATCGTTTTGTATGCTTCATTGACCCGAGCGAACGCAGGTTCAGCTCTGGCGCGGCAATAGTACCGCTCCGTTGTCTGTGTCGATGCGTGCCTCATGCTCTGAGATACCTTATCTATAGGGACGCCCGCGTCCAATGCTAGTTGCCCGCCTGTCGGGTGGTGGTCCTTCCACTTGAAGGCGATCCCGGCCTCCTTCATGACCTTGTCCTTCAATTTGCCGAACCCCTGTTGGGAGTAGACGTTCACTCCTTTCCGAGATATCGCTGGTATGAGGGCCGTGGTCTCTCCGATGCCCTTGGACTTCAGCTGGTCGATTATTTCATTCAATCTCAAGCGCTCGTACAAATCGTCTACCATCAGCGGTGTGTCGATAGAACGATTTATTTTCATTAGGCGTAAGCTGAGGCGTCCTCAGCTTGGATTGCTTTGACACACATTGCAGCAGGGCTGAGGGCACCTCTTAATATTTTCGAATTGGTCGATATCCCACACGACCCAGTCAACAATGTTCACCCAAAAATATCAGAAATTGTCGCTATCAACTGTCGAACTCAGGACTCAACAACCGTTGATGTCATGTTTTCTCGCAGCGATTGCTGATCTTGCTGTCTGGAACCTTCTCACCGGCTAGAAGGGTGGTCACATCTCAAAGAGGCATTTGGCTGCGAATCAAGCAGACATCTCAGGTACTTCCCTATCCTTCCAGGTCGATCGATCTTTCTCTCGAAAAATGGGTTCTCAATTAAGATCCAATTCTCTTATTGCAGCCTCAGCGGTCCCATACCCGTTTCCCGACACTTCCCAAACCTTGCATGATACAACCATATAGTACCGGTCAAGTCGGAAAACCGATCCAAGTACGGAGTAGCTAGAGTGTTAACACATGCTAAGAGTCGGCTAGGGCGTCATCCGTTCCACAGCTAACCTTACGCATTTTCCTTGGTGCCTTCTAAGGTAGCCCCACAAAGAGTAACATTATGCCTATGGCAAGCTGTCCAAGAAATGGCGTCTCGAAGCCCCTGACAACAATCAGTATCCCGCTTAAGGCCTATAGGATGCACCCAATTGCAATGAACTTTATTTTAATTTATTTATATTATTTAATATAAATAAAGGGTTTATTTTCGACTTTTATTTCTGTAGTATCTGATTAACGACCCGATTACTATTACTATCGCTGTCAAAACGACAACGAGAATAATTTGATTCTCAGAAATCATGTTCATACCTCGGGTTGCTTTCAATTTGCTTAATTGTCTGCATATTTTACACTCCCTAATCCACTACTTCCATCTCGTCAGTATCTCCTCTCTGCGGAACGTAGCCCGGCTCAGATAAAATAAGACCACATCCGCGACCAGGATTATCGCCGCTATGATGAACAAACTGTTTGCATCGACCGATATCAGCTTTATCTCGGAAAGAAGGTAGATCGCCATAAGTGGCAAAATGGTCAAACCTCCGAGCTGGGTGGCGGTCCGAACATCATTTACCCGTGCGGATATCAGGACGTTAGCTTCCACGGCGAACACCGCATAGAGTGGTGCCACCACCAGAAGGACTAAAGCCATCGTCCAGTTCGGATAGTAGAGATACCCCAGCTTTCCATTGGTCACCGCATCCGTCAATATCATGAATATCGTGGCACCGAGGAAGACGGCCAGAATGGCGGGTATGAACGATGCCAGGCTCTTTCCCAGAAGTATCTCATCGTCCGTCGCCGGCGTGGCCAAGAGCGGTTCCAGGCTGTTCTCGACCTTCTCTCCGACAATGCTGTAAGAGGAGATCGCAGTCGGAATGACGGCGGCAATAATAACGAAGAGTAGAGAGAAGGAATCGAGGAGGCCCGTCAAGGCGATCGTCGAGGTCGATGACTTGCTCGCTATGTACGCGATCACTCCCGGCAAAGCGATGGAAATGGCCAGCGGCAAAATGATAGTCGCATAGAAGATGCTCTTCTTCCTTCGGAAAATACCGAGATCTTTGCTCGCAATAGTCCACACCGTTTCAAGATCCATCCTCTCACTCCCTGACCAGGTTAAGATAGACGTCCTCTAAGCTCGGGCGAAGATCGTTGACGAATTGGATATGGCCACCTACCATTGTGATGGCTTTCACGATGCCGGGGTTTTGCTTCTCTGGGTTGTTGACCTCAATGACCAGATTATTTCCGTCGACCGTTACCTTCTCGAATCCGAGCCCGGTTACCGCGGCAACGATAGCATCGTTAACTCGTTCCAATTTGACCGAGGTCCTTCTCGCCCTGAAAGATCCCATCAGTGATTCTGGTGAATCTACCGCGACCAACTTGGTTTTCATGATCCCTACCCGATCGCATATCCTTTGGGCTTCGTCCAGATGGTGTGTGTTGAGGAATATGGTCTTTTTTTCCTTTTTCAGTTCCATGATAAAGTCCCTCACGGTCTTGGCAGCCTCAGGGTCAAGGTTCGCCGTCGGTTCATCCAGGAACAGGACTTGGGGATCGTGGATCAGGGCGCGAGCGATAGCCAGCTTCTGCTTCATGCCCTTAGAGAATGTGCCAGCCGGCAGGTCCCTCTTTTCCCAGAGACCGAGCAGTTTTAGGAAATGCTCGATGTCCTCTTTCCTCTGCATCTCTGTACGCTTATACAGTTTAGCGAAAAAGTCCAGGTTCTGATAGGCAGAGAGGCTCTCGTAGAGACCGACATTCTCAGGCGATAGGCCGATCATCTTTCTGATCTTTGCCTGGTCCTCTTTTTTTCCAATCTCATACTCTCCTATCCGGGCCTCACCGCTGGTCTTGGATATGAGGCAGGCCAGCATTCTCACGGTGGTGGTCTTTCCCGCGCCGTTCGGACCGAGGAATCCGAAAACCTCTCCTTCGTTCACGTGCAAAGTGAGATTGTCAACTGCGACCAGATCGCCGAACTTTCTTGTCAGGTTCTCAATCTCGATCATTCTTGGCCCCCGCATTGTACTTTTCTTGCATCCGTTATTTGTACATACCATACTTTAAACGATCCACATCTATTGAGAGTTATATCTCTTTAGATATAGGTTCAAAACTTAATCCATTTCCATCAATTTCCGGTACATTTCTAGGGTGAGCTCAAGGATCTTTGTTACGTATTCCAGGGTAGTCCTCGTGAACTGCTCCATTCTTGGCCACAAGGTCTCTCTATAGCTGAGGGCTTCAGTGTAGCGGCGTTGTGTAAGCCGATAATAAGGTTCGACGAGCTTGCGCCTCTCCTCCTTGGAAATGAATTGAAAGAAAACGATGTGGACAGTAAGGTCGTCGAAATCAGCGCTTCTGAGCGTGTCCAGGTTTTCTCTGACCGGTGTGGCAGCAAGTTCCAGGATCCTTGTCTTGCCTTTCTCGGTAAGCGTATAAACCTTCCTGTTGGGTACACTGCTCTGTACCTCGATTCGGGAATCAACCAGGCCTTCCTTTTCAAAGCGACTAAGTCGTGGATACACAGCGCTGTCGCTCAGATTAGGGTATTGAGAATTGAAGGAACGGGCTATCTTCTTCTTTATCTCGTAGCCGTGAGCAGGACCGCCCAATAACGATCCCAGGACCATCAGATCGACTTCGTTCTTTCCCATGAGGCGCTTCTCCGAGCGAATCTCCAAGTCTAGGTTGACCAGAAAACAAGTTAGAGGGTATGTAAAGTCTTGCCATGATCATAGTCTATAAATTCGGTCAATCCAGAGATCCCTTATGGTCTAATCTCCTTCATATGATTGGCTATATCTACCTCAATCTAAAACAATACACCGAATCTGCAATCTCATTTCGTATTATTGTCCTCTTAAACAACGCTAAGCATATTTTTTCCTTCACTTGGTATAGAATATGTTCTTGATCTTTTCCCTCATTTCCTATGAATCGTCCTTTTGAAGGTTTGGGGTTAGATGCTGCCTCATACCGTGACGGAGAAATTAACCATAGACGGAGAAACTCGATTTTGAACAGTAAAGAAGAAAAGGCGTTTTAGAAACAGATTCCATTTTTTGTTTTGGTAAGACGACAAGAATGTATGTCTGACTATCGAAGTTTCACTGCCACGGCAGCACTTCATTCGTATGCGCCGATTTAGATGGTTAATCCGATGAGAACAAATGTCCAAAAGAGTTCAGCTTTCGAGTTGGTGAATATCTCCTTAAATTCCAGAGAAAAAACTGTGCATATGGCCTAGGGTAAGTCGAGTTCGAACAAACCCACCATTAAAGATGTCCCAAATAACCAAGTCCGATATCGGTATGATTCCTAATGAGACCACAATGATTCCACATGCAAATACTGACCGAAACAATCTCGATTCTAGGAGGGTCAACCATAAATGGGGAAATAAGGCTTAAAAAAGTGACAAGGAAAGAAATTAAAGGGTTATTTCAAGCTGG
>DASXVU010000045.1 GCA_036504055.1 Methanomassiliicoccales archaeon
TCATCTTTTCAATGATTATCAAAATTATAAATAATTCAATTAGCCATGTGATTCGGGTTAGAGTTGTCGGAACGATCTGTCGGACCGTTCCGGTTGGAGATTGGAGGAAAAACAACATGCATTTTAGAGCGACCAAGATCCTCTGTATATTGGTAGGGTTGGCGATGATCACAACCGCCTTCGTCGCCCTAGTACCGATCAGCAGGGACGCAGCGGCTGCCGGAACGATCATCGCCGATCCGGAGCCCATGGACATCGGACCGCAGATCCGGGCTTCGGGTCCCCACCCGAGCTCCGAGATTGCGGATACCATCACAGAGGCCAGTGCGACCACTGCCTACAGCTTCACTGGTTCCTATGCTGTCGGTGACCAGGTTTTCTATTGCACCGGAGAATATGGGAAAGCATCCTATGAGACCGGTTCTGGATGGATGTGGTTCACAAAGCGGGTGGACGGAGCGCATTGCGAGGTCTGGACCCAGAACGACATGACGTTCATGGAAGGGGATCCGAGGAATGCGAACGTGAACATGCTGACGATCACTGACTCGCAAGCCCGATACATGGCCAATCAATTTGACAACGTGATCTACCCGATCGAGAAGAAGTACTTCTCCGATGCACCGCCCGCGGATGGCTCGAACGAACAATGGAGCGCCGCATATGGGGAACAATTCCCGTCGGACATGCTCCTGAAGACCAATGATGCCGGAAAGGTCGCCATAATGGTCTTCAACATCGTGGATGACAGCTTCTTCGACCCCACGTATCCATACTATATCGTGGGCTATTTCTCGCCTTCCATGCAGTACCAGTATGACAGGAACATCATCCACATCGACTGCTATGACTGGATAGACAGGACCGGCCCAGGCCATGGTGATCATTCCTACCTGATAGAGGGGACGATCGCCCATGAGTACCAGCACCTGCTGCACAACTACGTCGATCCAGGTGAGACCATCTGGATCAACGAAGGCCTCTCAGACTATGCGGAGATGCTCACCGGCTATGGAACCCCGGACTCGCACATCGCGCACTTCCTGGCGACTCCGGACAACTCGTTGACCGAGTGGGGGGACCAAGGGGACATCAACATCCTGGCCGACTATGGGGCGGCGGCCGCGTTCATGATCTATCTGAACGACCACTTTGGAGGGGCGTCCATCGTCTCCAAATTGATGAAGAGCACCCTTCATGGCGAGCAGTCGGTCACCACGGTGCTTCAGCAGAATGGTTACAAGAAGATGACCTTCGACACGGTGTTCGGCTATTGGCATCTGGCGAACCTGATCCACTCCGGGAAGGGTATGTACAATTATACATCGATCAATCTCTGGAAGATCGGAGAAACGGCGATAAGGGATTACACCCCGGGAAAGCAGTTCAAGAGATCGAAGGCGGCCCCGACCCTGACCATGGAGGGGGAAGCCATCGACGGCCCGAACCTGATCGGCACCTACGGAACCGATTATCTGCACATCATCAAGGACAAGTGGGCAACGTACCATAGGCCCATCAACTTGGCACTGTTCCAGGGTCAATCGATCATCCAGGCCGATGGATGGAAACAGACCAAGATCGGCGCCTACAATTATTGGTACTCGGGATCTGGCGACCTGCGGGACGTTTGGCTGACGACCAGCACGATCAAGATGGGCATATCGGCTGGCTCACTCCAATTCGACGCCAAATGGAACATCGAGGAGGGTTTTGATTTCGGATTCGTACAGGTCTCCACCGATGCCGGAAAGACATGGACCTCCCTCGGCTACGACCTTACGAAGACCACTGCGGACGAAACCGCCATGCCAGAGATCGTTGCCAATCTGCCTGGAGTCACTGGAGAACAAAGCGATTTCACGCATGTCTCGATCGACCTGAAGGCCTATGCCGGCATGTCCGTTCAGTTCAAGTTCCGATACATGACCGATTGGGCTTACAACTTTGATGGATGGTATGTCGGCAACATCACGATCGGAAGCACCGTTCTCACCAAGTCGATGCAGGCCAGCTACCCCAAGGACACCTCGGTGAACTGGAAGGTCACGCTGTACTTCCCGGCGACCAGATGGTCACCGATGAAGATCGTCGACGTACCGATCAATGATGCCAAGGATGTTGGGATGAAGATCTTGTCACAATACCGGGACTACAAGGAGATGTACATCGTCATCTCGCCCAACCATGGTCCTACTGACTACTCGTTCAGCGTGATACGATAGGCGGTCCCGCCGGCAAGGGCGGCTAAACCTCTAACTATTCCTTTTCTTACTGACTTTACGCTTAGATTTTAATACGTTCTCTCCATTGACATAGACGCTGGGCTCATGGTTTAGCGGTTATAACGACGCCCTTACACGGCGTAGGTCGCCGGTTCGAATCCGGCTGAGCCCACTCCATTCCTCGTCCAAACTTATCACCATGTATACTGGTCTGGTTCTCCAACCTATCACAATGGGACATCTTGTGAAATGCAAATCATGCCTTAGCATCTGGACTTCATGATATCTGGTCAGGCCTGAGGACGCTAAGTTCCGGTATCGGCATGGATACCGTACGAAAGGCAAGAATCTTAAAAAATGGGGATCGAGACGGTGCCTTATAACCAGAGGCTAGGCGGGCTTGACAAGGATTCGGAGAATCAACGGTATATGGTTCAAACAATCTACAACTCGAAAAAAAAGGTCGCTCCCATTCCATGAGTGGAGCTAGTCGAATAGGTGATGCCATCTTACCATATGCATAGCTCTTCCATCCGCTGCAAATTCGGACAATCATTAAATATTGCGAACTAAGGCGGTAATTCTTAAGTAAATCCCAAGGAGGTATTAGTTCTGACACACCACTATTCAGGGCCGAATTTTGGCTTTCCGCGAGGAGACGCTCGTTTGGACCTCACCGACCTTTTTGCGTTCCCCAAACCTGGCGACGTTAGTAGGTCGACCATCATCATGAACACGCATCCCTCGTCTACGCTCAATCCACCTGAACCTACAACCGCTGAACCCTACGCGCCAGAGGCCCTCTATGAACTGAGAGTGGATACGAACGGGGACATGATTGCGGACATAGCCTATCGAGTGCGCTTCACACGGGGCGGAACTGGTGCAATGACGGTGACAGTGCGTCGAGCAGAAGGGACGGAGGCAGCCGACAGAGGCGAGGGTGGAAGGGTCATATTTGAAGGAGCGCCCGTCTCGATGGGTCGCGAAGCGCAGGTGACGAGTTCGGGTGCCTATCGCTTGTTTGCCGGCTGGCGCAGCGACCCGTTCTTCTTCGACCTCAATGGTGTTTTGAACAAGATGCAGTTCACGGGAGCGGACTGGTTCGCGGACAAGGATATTTGTAGCATAGCCTTAGAACTGCCCGTAAGCGATATTGGGGGCGGAGCGAGCTTGAATCTATGGCATCGATCCCTCTTGCAGGTTGACGGCAAGTGGGTGCAGGCCGATCGCGGGGCAAGGCCTTCTCAGACCCCCTTCCTTGCGGACGCCGAAAGAGAGGCGTATCTCGACGGGGAGCCGGCACAGGACATCAGATTCGTGCCAATGTTCGCTCATGCCCTTGAGCAGACCGGCGGTTACACCCCGAAAGGGGCCGAGGCGGCGGCCAGGAGCCTGTTGCCCGACGTCTTGCCATACGACCCCAATAAGCTCGCGGCATATCCCGGAAACGGGCGGATGCCGAGAGACGACGCCAAAGACGTGTTCCTTACCGTGTTCAACGGTAGGCTGACATGGGATAAGTGTGGACCGCACGCCGATATGCTGGACGAGTTTCCCTATCTCGGTCCGCCGCATGTAATTCGACAGGAGGGCACAGAGCCTGGAGAGGGCCGTAAGACCATTCAAGTGTCGGGATGATGAGTCATCAGTTCCGCACAATGAGATAGGCCGACCTCCGAATAACCATTCGGTCTCAGCATCGGGAATGGCTGTCTGAAACAGAACCTCGTACAATCCTAACGAGTCAACGTTTCCGATGTCTCAAGTGGTCTTTGGTCACCATATTAAACTGGGTGTTCACAAATTATTAATGCCGAGGCCTGCCTTAAAAACCAGCATGAGAAAGATCGCAGTTCTAACTTTCGTTTCAATCGACGGCGTCATGCAAGCGCCCGGCGGGCCAGAGGAGGACGTCTCCGACGGTTTTAAGTATGGCGGCTGGACGGTCCCCTATTTCGATGAGTACGTGGGCAAAGTAATGAGCGAGCAGATGAGAAGGCCGTTCGACTTGCTTCTGGGCAGGAAGACCTACGATATATTCGCGTCCTACTGGCCATATCACAAGGAGGGAGACCTGGGAATCAACCAGGCGACCAAGTATGTCGCATCCAGACGGCCATTGAATTTCACTTGGGAGCGATCAATCCAATTGAGCGGTGACACAGTAAAGGCAATTCTGGCCCTCAAGGCGCAGGACGGTCCTGAACTTCAGGTCCACGGCAGCAGCAACCTGATCCAGACCCTCCTAAAGAACGACCTGGTCGACGAGCTCCGGCTCAAAATATTCCCCTTGACGCTGGGCCCGGGAAAGCGGCTGTTCGCCGAAGGCACGATCCCGGCGGCATTCAAGCTGACCGACAGCCAGGTCTCACCGAAGGGAGTGATCATCGCCAACTACCAGCGCGCTGGAGAGGTGGAGACCGGGTCCTTCTGAGAAAAGGACTGAAATCATGAATGCCTTGACCGGTTCGGTTGATTCAGTCCACTCGGAATTATTGATCAGAGCAGCGATGATTTCCATATTGTTAAAGAGAGGGACGAATAGATCTTAATGCGAGATTCACCAGTTGCTGGGTCAAAAATCGATTCTAGGCCATAAACGATTTGAACACGAAAGATGTTGTCCAGAAGAGGATTTCGTGGCTTCACATGGCGAGTCTAAGTTAGCGGTCGTCGCAGCCGTCATCGGCAATCTGATCATTGCGGTTATAAAATTCATCGCTGCGATCTTCACCGGCTCGTCCGCCATGATCTCCGAAGGGATCCATTCGGTCGTAGACACCGGGAATGGCCTCCTTCTGCTGCTGGGCATGAAGGATGCCAGCAGGCCGGCTGATGCCGAGCACCCGTTCGGCTATGGTAAATCGCTGTACTTCTGGACGAACATTGTGGCCATCTCCATATTCGGCATCGGCGGCGGCATGTCCGTATATGAAGGAGTGACCTATGTCGCTTCCGTCTCCCGATCCACCGAACTGGGGGACCCCACGGTAGCTTACGTCGTGCTCGCCATCGCCCTTCTGGTCGAAGGCTCATCGTTCACGATAGCCTTCCGAGCGTTCCGCAAGGCGAGGGGAGACATGGGAACCTGGAAGTTCATCAAGCGTTCGAAGGACCCGAGCCTGTATGCGGTAGTGTTCGAGGACAGCGCGGCCTTGCTAGGCCTGGTCTTCGCGTTCCTGGGAATATTCCTGGGTCACATGTTCCACAACCCATACCTGGACGGAATCGCATCGATAGCCATCGGTCTGCTGCTGATGAGCGTGGCTTGGTTCCTGGCCTCTAGGACCAAGGGTCTGCTGATGGGCGAAGGTGTCACCCCCGAAGAGCTGGCAGATATCCGACGGCGGGTAGAGTCGGACCCGGCAGTGCAAAAGGCGGGAGACATCCTCACAATGTATATGGGCCCTCAAGACCTGATCGTCAACATGGGAGTGTGCTTCGTCGCGGGGACAACGGACCAGAAGATGCACGACTCGATACATCGCATCGAGGCCGATCTATACAAGGTATACCCTGAAATCAAAAGGGTCTATATCGAGGCGGAAACGCTGGCACATGTGACGAACGATGAATGTCCCCATGAGTGATCTCATCGACCAATACCTTGTCTATCCGTATCTGGTATTGGCCCGCCTGATATCGAGATGTTGACCACATTCAACATCATCGAGGCTCTATGTGTGTCGAAAGGAGCAGTCTTATAGCCGCATTCAAGCGATCTTCAACGGGTTTGGGGATTGACACAAATGTATACAGGGTCAGGGGTTGTTTTCTTTTTTTTCTGATCGATCCTATGACCTGAGGTATAAAATTCAAAATCCGTATTGGATACTCATCACAATAAATAGAAAATTATTCCTGAGGGGAGCATGAGCATTTCAAAGAACGATATCAAAAAGCAAAAGGCAGGAAAGAACGCAAAGTTGGCGGAATTAGAGAGCAAGGCCGCATCCGGCAGTGGGGCGGCGAAGAAGAAGCTGGCCAAGATGCAAAAGAAATAATCATGGGTCATGCAAGTAATTATTTGGCACCGATGCTGGCTGGATATGTTTTCTAATGCCCAAGCGGTATGGCCAACAAGATCATCGGTGCCGATTCCTGCCTACTTCTTATATCCCTTTCCGAACGAGAATGCCTTTGCCACGATCTCGCCGATGTGGCAATAGTTCTGACCGGCAAAAACGATAGGATCGATCTTCTCGATGTCCGGCATTCCACCGGTCATGCATTCGGTCGCAACGTGAACGTCCATTATCTCACCAATGTGGAGATTGTGGCTTCCTAGCTCGAGCGTGTGACGGAGCTCGCACTCGATATTGATCGGGAACTCGCTGATCAGAGGAGCGGTCTCCAGCTTTCCGTAGAACGACTCGAAGACCTTTGATTTGTCGGTCTTGCCGCCTGAAACAATACCACAATAGTCCAGCTCCAGGGCGTTCTTGGCCGACGGTATGTTAACGCTGAACGACCTGTTCTCCTGAATGCCCTTCTCGGTGTGCCTTGTCTTGTTGATCGCAATCGCGATCATCGGAGGGTCCATGCATGCGACCCCGGTCCAGGCGACCACCATATAGTTCGGTTTTCCTCCGACGTTAGCACCGACCAGCACTGCAGGCATTACCGACATATAGGGCCTGGGGCCCAAAGAAGTCTTCTTCATTTTCAACACCTATTTTGTCTAAAACATTAATATTCATGGTATTTAGTTTTATTAGAGAATGGAGTATTGAAGAGACCATCGGGTATCCAGCTCGGGTAAGGATTGGCGGTATGGATTCTAATTACTCAGCATGAGGGTCCGAGTCTTGAAATCTCCAATTGCCCTGGGGAACGACCATCTCGAACCTGGAACCCTTTCCTTCTTCGCCTGTCTCGGATATCGTTATGCCGGTCATTTTCAGTATTTCCCTGGACATGTAGAGCCCCATGCCAGTGTTACTGCCGAATCCGCTTTCGAATATGCGTTCCTTGAGCTCCTTCTTGATCCCTTTGCCGTCATCCTGGAAGATGACCACACATTCCTTTCCGATCACTTTCGCCTCGACAACGATGGAATTGACTGTCTGGCCATGTCTCTTTGCGTTGTCCATAAGATTGTAGAACATGCGCTCGAGCATCAGATCTGCATAGACCTCGAGCTTGCCGGTCCTTATGATGATGTTTACAGGTGAGAACGGACCAGTGTTGCGCACCTTGGTCAGCAGGATGTCTACCCGTTGCCATTCAGGTTGCTTGACCCCTACCGCCTGATATTCCCGGGCGAAAGCGAATTGATCGTCAATAAGAGCAGAGGCATCGATGATCGCCTTGGCGTACCGTTCGATCTCCTCCGGTTTCGTTTTTCCACGGAAAAGGAGTTCCGCATATCCTCTCACCACGACCAGCTGGTTCTGGATATCGTGGCGGGTGATGTTCGAGAGTATGTTCAGCTTGGTGTTGGCACTCGTCAGGGCATCCTTCATGTTCTTCTCGGTGGTTATGTCGCGGACTATGAGGAGCCGACCGGTCGGACGGCCGGCACGATCGTTCATGGTGGAAACCTGAAGGTCGAAATACTTCGTGCTCTCGCCCTTCTTCACGGTCAGTTCGGAATGGCTCTTGGACAACGCATCAGGGTATTGGTCTGGGTATAACCATGAGATCTCGTCTTCGACATTCTTCTTGAACACCTCGGTCAACCGTTTTCCGATCATGTTCTCCGCTGATGGATTGATGTGCACGATCAATCCCTTGTTGTTGATCACGATCGCCCCTTCGTTCATCGTGCCCATCACGATGTCCAGGGCGATCGGCATGATGTCGTTCAATTCATACTTGAACAACCCGAAGAACATCATTATTCCAGCGACCAGGAAAGATAAGATAACCACCATCGTAAGGCTTATTTCAGCAAATCCGAAGTAGCCAATGGTGAGGATCAAAAGAGGTAATGTAGAGGTCAGGATTAGATACCTGACCTGTTTGCGAATCATCTGCCCCGACTTGAGGTAGACCATGAAGAGGCAGGATAAGGCATAAAAATAAACAATTACCATATAAATCATAGAGCCAATGAATAGCGGCCCATATGAAGCATCGAAGGAACCGAAACCGTCTCCTCCTCTGATACTGGTATAGAACAGATGATGCCAATCATTTGTATATAGGGATATTAACATGAAGATTGGAAATATAAAAAGCAGGAATGTGGCTCTCCTGTCGGTCCATCGTTCATTGCCCGTGTAACCCATTATGAAAAGGAAATAGAGAGGCGCCAAGGAAACGTTGGATATGTATTCGAGATCGTTCCAGAGCAATTTTGCCCCCAGGTCCGGAGCAAGGATCTCCATGAGGAACGTCACAGAAAGGAAGGCGACTGCCAATGCTAGAGCTAAGAACGGCTTTTTGTATGGGAGAGTGCTCTTCAAGTAGGTGAGGGAGGCTGCCACTAAGAAAATGACGGCGGTCAAGACGAGGGCGAATCCTAAAAAGAATTCCATGACCATTGTACGTCCGTACATCTTGGGAAGATAAAGAAATCCTATTCCGATTCTAGTTCCTGATAACGTCTGACGTTCATTGCCAGCATGACAATGGCAATGATCGAGCCCATCAATTGACCCAATATGTACGACCTGTTATTCCTTCTCCGATACCTAACCGTGCTGTGGGCACCCCTTCATATGGTCGTTCACCAGCCCGACGGCCTGCATGAACGAATAGATGATCGTAGGGCCGACGAAATTGAACCCTCTCTTCTTCAGATCCTTGCTCAATTCCCTTGACTCAGGAGACTCGGTCGGTATCTCGTTCATGCCACTATACTCGTTCATGATCGGCTTGCCTCCGATAAAGCCCCATAGATATTTGTCAAAACTGCCGAACTCCTCCTGTATCCTTAGAACGCCCTTGGCATTGTTGACCGCCGCCTCGATCTTGCGCCAATTCCTGATGATCCCCGGGTTGGACATCAGCTCCTTGGCCTTCTTATCGTCGTATTGGGCGACCTTCGATGGCTCGAAGTTGTCGAACGCCTTCCTATAAGCGTCACGCTTCATGAGGACCGTCCTCCAGCTCAATCCAGCTTGGGCTCCTTCCAAAATGAGGAACTCGAACAGAAGCCGGTCGTCGTGGACGGGCCTGCCCCACTCTTGGTCATGATATTTCTTCATCTCGGGATCGCTGTTAGCCCAGGCGCAACCGCATTCGTCTACCATCAGATACTAAGTTAGGGGCTCTAGAATATAACGTTAATTATAGGGTAGACGAATGTACCTGCCATCTGCAAGAAATCGTGTGAGGAAGTAATGACTGTTCTTATTCGTCATTTGACGTTTACAACATACGTCCGATAATTCGGTCTGGATTGGTCGGAATTGTCGAGGCCTCTTGGTTTCTTCGTACGGCTATCCATCGCCGTATGGCTCCTCCTGTGGTTCCCGTAAATTATTACGAATTTCGTGGCTAACCACCCTTGACTTCGACAACTGACGTTTGTTCTTGTGTACAGATTCCGATTCATTTAAATTCCCCTTGTTCGTTCCCGAAAAAACCAATCCGACAGATGATCAAATGAAGGCACTATTCGAACCAAATTCCATAGCCGTGGTCGGAGCCTCTGCGGAAGAGCGCAAGATCGGGCACATAATGTTCAGAAATCTGATCGCATCGGAGTTCAAGGGCGAACTGTACCCGATCAATCCGAAGGCTGCCGAGATACTCGGCCATAAAGCCTATCCCACACTTATGGCCGTACCTGATCCCATCGATCTGGCCATCATTACGGTACCGAGCACCTTCGTTCCCTCGGTGATGGAGGATGCGGGAAAGAAAGGGATCAAGGATGTGATCATCATCACCGCCGGCTTCAAAGAGCTCGGAAAGGAAGGCGCGCATCTAGAGAAACAGATCGGTGATATCGGAAAGAAGTACGGCATCCGGATATTGGGGCCGAACTGTATGGGCATCATCAACGCCCACCACAACATGAACGCTACCTTCACGAACATCTATCCCAAGGCGGGTCCGGTCGCCATCAGTTCCCAATCGGGCGCGGTGTGCAGCTCCATGTTAGACTGGGCCACCAAGTCCAAGGTTGGCTTTTCCAAGTTCGTCAGCACCGGCAACAAGGTGGATATCGACGAGTCGGATCTTCTCACCTACTTTAGGGACGACGACCAGACCAAGGTCATCGGGATGTACATAGAAGGGGCGAACAGAGGCAAGGCATTCATGAGGAGCGCCCTTAAGACCAGCAGGCAGAAGCCCATAATCGTCCTGAAATCCGGAAGGACCAGCTGCGGTTCGAAGGCAGCCTCTTCGCACACTGGAGCATTATCCGGCAGTGATAAGGTGTATGATGCCGCCTTCAGGCAATCGGGAATAATAAGGGTCAGCACGATCGACGAGATGTTCGACCTGCTGCAGGTCTTCGCCAACATGCCATTGCCCAAGGGAGACGGGCTGGCGATCGTGACCAATGCCGGTGGCCACGGCGTAATGGCGGCAGACGCCTGTTCTGACTATGGTCTTACGCTGGCGCAGTTTACCAAGGAGACCATCGATAAACTGAAGGCTACCCTGCCCGGCGAGGCGAACATCTACAATCCGGTCGACGTGTTGGGAGACGCCACCGCCGCCAGGTATGAGTTTGCCATCAAAACGGTCATGGAGGACCCCAACGTACATTGCGTTGCGGTGCTCTTGTCCCCGCTGGATACCGTCGATATCAGCGCGGTGGCCCATCTGGTATCCTCTTTTGCCGGCCAGGTCCCGATGCCGATCGTGGCCGCCTTCGTTGGAGGTCAGAAGACATCCAAAGGCATCGACCTGTTGAGGGAGGCAAACATCCCTAACTATGAATCTCCGGACAAGGCCATCAGGGCCCTCGGGGCCATGGTCAAATACAAGAAGATAAGGGAGGAGATCAAGGACACCATCATCCTCACGGTGGAGGGCGATAAGGAACGGGTGCGTGAGGTACTGGACAAGGTCCATGCCGAAGGAAGGACCTCCCTATCCGAGAGCGAGGGCAAGGAAATCCTCAAGGCATACGGAGTGGGGGTGCCTATGGAAGTCACAGCCAGGACGGCAGAGGATGCCGCGAACGCGGCCGCCAAGATCGGCTTCCCGGTGGTCCTGAAGATCGACTCGCCTGATATCGCGCACAAGTCAGATGTCGGAGGGGTAGTGGTGGGGGCGGCCTCAGAGGAAGCCGTCAGGAACGACTTCGAATTGATGATGTCGAAGGTGGCAAGCCGCGTACCGGGAGCAAAACTGAACGGCGTCACGGTGTGCCAAATGGTGAAGGGCAAAGAGGTCCTGGTCGGAATGACCCGGGATGAGCAGTTCGGGCCTGTCATAACGTTCGGACTGGGCGGAGTGTTCGTTGAGATCATGAAAGATGTTTCCCAACGCATCGCTCCATTGACGCAATACAACGTCGAATCGATGATAAAATCTATCAAATCCTACCCCATCTTAACTGGTGCGAGGGGCGGGAAGATGGCGGATGTCCACGCTTTGAAAGAGGCGCTCGTCCGCATTTCACAGATCGCGATCGATTTCCCCGAGATCTCCGAGTTGGAGGTCAACCCGGTAATGGTGGGGGACGAAGGAAAGGGCTGCTACGCGGTTGACGCGCTGGTGACCATAAGGAGGATGAACTGATGAGACCATTATTCCTAAGCTCGGTGTTCGAAAACTCTGGAAAAAGCATGGTGGCGCTAGGTCTGGCTAAGAACTACAAAGGCAAGGTCGGCTATTTCAAGCCGTTCCGCGAGGATGTCCTGTGCATAGACAACCGGGTCGTCGACCGGGATGCCTACCTGATGAAGAAGGCCCTGGACCTGGAGGCCTCGGAGGAAATGCTGTCCCCACTGAAGTATGATATCTTCAGTCCGGTCAGCATGGATGCCATAACGACTGGCTATGATCGCGTGAAGGGAGATGCGGAATTCATGATCGTGGAGTCACCCCAGCTCTTCACCACCGGTGCGCTTCACCGGGTCGAGGGTGTAAGCATCGCCCAGGCGATCGGAGCGGATATCATTCTGATCGCGACCGATGAGCCGGATGCGCTGGACAAGGTAGCGCACCATGCCAGGCTGATGGAGAAGTCCGGGCTCAAGCTTAAGGGGGTCATCCTGAACAAGTCGGACGACCCGGCAGTGGAAAGACTTCTGGAGGGAGCGGGCGTGAGGGTCCTCGGTTCCATACCGGTAGCCCGTGAGCTGGGATACTTGCATGTCAGCGAGATCGCCGAGGCACTGAACGCTGAGGTCCTTGCCGGCGAGGAAGGCCTGGAACGGACCATTGAGAAGAGGATGGTCGGTGGCATGACCGCCGAATCGGCGATGAAGGACATGCGCCGCCTGCCCCGTAAGGCCATGATCGCCGGTGGCGACCGGTCGGACATGCTGACCGCGGCATTGGCCACAGACACATCCTGTCTTATCCTGACCGGAGGCCTATACCCAGCCAGGCAGATCTTGGCGAAGGCTGACGAGCTCAAGATACCGGTGCTCCTGGTCGGACACTCGACCGCTGTCACCGCTGAAATGGTCGACCGCCTCATCGCCAGGATCAACCCGAATGACGCGGACAAGATCGAGCACATCGCCGACCTGGTCCGCCGGCACGTCAACCTCGAAGCGATCTGGGGCGACTGAGGTCGATTGTCCGCCTTCAGGGCAAGACCAAACTCTTTCCATACTCCATTTCTGCTGGGATGAACCATTACCTGGGTTGATATCACTGAGTGTTATTTTCTTCCTAGCAGATATATACCCATAAATGGCTGAACGAGGGTTGTAGGTGGGTAGTTCCTCGTGGAGAAAAGTTCAGGGATGCTTCCAGAAGAGCTGAGAAAATTCTTCTTGGCGACCGGGGGTCATTCTTTGATCCTACGTGGGAATGCAGGCGTGGGTAAGACCACTTTTGCATTGCAGGCGATCGAGGAGATCGACGAGATCGATAATTCCTTCTACTTCTCCACCAGGGTGTCGGACGCCCTCCTACTAACCCAATTTCCCTGGCTTGCCGACAAGGTCTATGGAGAGGATGTTGGTGAAAGCATTCGGACAGAGATGCTGCGCAAACAGGAGGAGGAACTGGTCCAGGAGGCGGCACCTGCTACCTCCGATGAAGAATCGGAAGGACCGAAGAGACCCTGGTTCAGCAGGATGAAGCTAGTCTGGGGAACCGGGATCAACCTTAGGATGGGTCAGAATCTGCAACAGACCAGGGTCGAGCTGGCACCGTTGGAGAAGATCTACGAGGCCCTTGAGAGTTGCGGCAGCGAACGCACCTTGGTCGTTGTTGACAGCGTGGACGCCATGGCCGAGACCTGCGGGATCAATCAGGCATCGCTGATCACCACGATACAGAAGGACCTGGTGGAGCGACGCCGGGCTAATTTCATTTTCATACTGGAGAGCAACGACCGGTACCTGGACTATCTGGGTGACGGTGTGATAGAGATGTCCGTCACGGACCATCACCGAAGAAGGCTGAGGGAGATGAGCCTTCTCAAACTTCGAGGGACCCAGATCGGACAACCAAAGTACCTGTTCACCTTGAACGGAGCCAGGATCAGGACGTTCCCGGACAGGCCGGAATCGATGGTCATGAAAAGGAGATGGACCCCCATACCGGATGTGTCCGGGCGCGTGTCCCTGGGATTGAAGGACCTGGACCGGATGATGCAGAACGGCATCCTACCAGGATCGATCGTGCTGGTCGAGCTGGGACCGGATGTCCCTCCCGGCGCCTGCAGTCTGCTGGAGCAATCGATGGTCGCCAATTTCGCCTCTCTCGGTCGGGGGGTGCTGTGGCTACCGACCAAGAAGGAGACATCGGGTGGGGCCAAGGAGAGGATGAACGGACTAATCGGCGATGAACGGTTCGCGCGACTGGTCCGCATACCGGAAGTGGCTTCCCAGATCGAAGGGGCAAATGACGCATACATCATGCCGGTCGAAGGGAACGACGTGGAAACCGACCTTCGTTGGAAATCGATATCGTTCTCTCTCAAGGGAACCTCCACGCCGCTGCTGTCGATCATCGGATTCGATACACTGGAATCTATCTACGGTGCGAACGTCATGGACAGTTTCACCGATCACGTGGCCTCAGTTAAGCGCAACAAGGCGGTGCTGGTCGGATTCGTCTCACACTCAGGTCGGTCGAGGGACAAATTGGTGGACCTTGCGACCCACCGGATCAGATTGGACCGGATCGGAGGGACGACGGTCGTTTACTGCGTGGAACCGTTCACGGAATGCAACGCGATCGTGGTGGATAGGCAGGGAGACAACCCCGAGATCTCCCTTGTCCCTATCGTCTGATCGGCCATTTTACGGCAAAAATGGGTTAACGCCCTTCAATATGTTTATTTCGTTTGATGATATCTTTGCACTGCCATGTCAGCTGATATCTCTGGAAACAAGCGATGCCTATGGCATGCAGAGGATGGCCGCTGTGCCAATTGCAAGGCCAGACGTTTCCGGCATGATGCCTTGGGAATGAAGGAAGATTACGGGGAATGCGTCCCGCAATCGGATTATGGGACTTGCGAGTTCTACAAGGAAAAGCCAGTTCCGCCCAAGAAACCTTAATTGCGAATATAGTCGATGACCAGGTCAACCACCATGTCCCCCTCCATCAACCGGCTGAACTCCGATATCCTACTAGACGATGAGGAGAAGAGGGCCGGTGCACTGAAAGACCTGGCCGAACTGGCCCAGAACAACGCAGGCGAACTTTCTTCAATACCACCATTGCTGGTCGTTCTGGAGGAGGGATCGGACGCCTGCCGGGAAATGGCCTCGTGGACCCTGGGAAAGCTGGCGCAATCAGGGGTTGGAGACCTTTCAGAATTGGATCCGTTGATCGAAGCCCTTCATGATCCGGACGGAGAGGTCAGGGAGAACAGCGCCTGGGCCCTCGGAGAGCTGGCCGGCCAACGCATCGGGGCTAGGGAGGAGCTTGAGCCGATAACGGCCCTGCTTAAGGAGGACGCGGCAACCACTCGGGGAATGGCGGCATGGGCCCTGGGAAGGCTTGCCCAGCGCATGAGCCTAGTGGATATGAGGTCGATCGCCCCGATCGAGTCTCTGGTCTCGGACAAGAGCAAGTACGTAAGCAAAGGGGCTGAGTATGCCCTGCAACGCATGAAAGAGAAGATCTGACCGGACGGAGTTTCATGTCCCGTCAAACATCCGATTCAATGCCCCCTCCGAACAGCAGGCCCATCTTGTCGACGGATATCAGACCGAGCACCCTTTTGTGGTCGTCCACCACCGGCAATGCCGTGATATGATACTGCTCCATCCTTGAGGCCGCCTCCTCCATCTCCTCGTCCGGTCGTGCCGTGAGCACCGGCCTGGAAATGATGTCCAGAAGCGAGGAATAACCCATCGCGACCGCCCGAGCGATGTCCCAGGAGGTCACGATTCCGACCAGCTTTCCGCCGGTATCCAATACAGGCAGATGATTGACCTCGAGGTCCAACATGATCCTGGCAGCGTTCTGGATGGTCGACCCTTCGGAGACCGTCGGCACATTGATGCTCATCAGGTCGCCGACCACCGTTCGGCCCAGGAACTGGCGTAGATGATAGTTCAGCTGACCCGGCTCCACCAGGAATGCATCGTGGCCGTAGTTGGATTTGATCTCGGCATACTTGACCTTGATATTGTTTGCGCTCAGCGCCGTGACTATCTCCTGCGACTGGTAAGGCGGATACAGCCAGTCCGACGATACGGCGATGACGAGGGTGTTCGACCGGACCTTGGAAAGCCCGCGGATGAGGGAATCCTCTTCGTTCAGATCGAAATAGTCGATCGCTTTGGTCACATAAAGGTAAGAGTTCGCATCGAAGCGCTTGACGAACGAGTCGCCCTGATGGGAGAGGTAACTTTCCACCTGGAAATCGTTGTTGAAATCATAACCGATCGTCTCCTTGTCCTGTAACCGCCTCCCGAACTTGGAGTACATCGACTCATCGGAGAGGTAGGTGATGTGACCGATCATCCTGGCCAGGGAAAGGCCGTTGGATGGAGGCGACTTACCGTAATAGTCGCCCCCGTTCCATTCCGGGTCGGTGATTATGGCCCTTCTGCCGACCGCATTGAAGGCGATCTGCTGAGGGCTGGAATAGGCGCTCGAGGCTATCACCACGGCCCGCTTCATCCTGTCCGGATATGTGATCGCCCACTGGAGTACCTGCATGCCGCCCATCGACCCGCCGGCCACGGCGAACAACTGGTCAATCCCCAGATGCTCCACCAGGGCCATCTGCGCATTCACCATGTCCTTGATGGTCACGACAGGGAACCGAATACCATAAGGCCTGCCGGTCTCCGGGTCTGGAGAGGAGGGGCCGGTGCTCCCCTTGCATCCACCCAGGACGTTCGAGCAGATGACGAAGAACTTCGAGGTGTCAAAGCCTTTGCCAGGACCGATCGAGCTGTCCCACCATCCAGGGCGGGTGTCCCCTTCATGATAACCGGCCGCATGAGCATCGCCGGACAATGCGTGGCAGATCAATATGGCATTGTTCTTTTCCTTGTTCAGCTTTCCATATGTCTCGTAGGCGATGCGAAAGGAGGAAAGGGTTTGACCGGACTCGAGGCTCAGCGGCTTGGTGATGTCCGCTGACTTGGTCTCGACGATGCCCACCGATCCGTCGGAGCTCTTCATACTACCCTCAAAGCCTGATCAAGATCGGCGATTATGTCGTCGATGTCCTCGATGCCGATCGCCAACCTGATGTAATCGTCCGTCACTCCGGTCGATCTCTGTTCCTCGGGGCTGAGCTGCTGGTGCGTGGTGGTGGCCGGGTGAATGATGAGGCTCTTCGTGTCCCCGATGTTGGCCACGTGGGAGAACAGCTTGACGTTGTTAATGACCTTCTCTCCAGCCTCACGCCCTCCCTTGACCCCGAACCCTACCAGAGGCCCGAACCCCCCATGGAGGTATTTCTTCGCCGTCTCATGGCTGGCATGGTTGGGCAGACCAGGATAGTTCACCCACGCCACCTTTGGGTGGTCCTTCAAGAACTTGGCCACGGCAAAGGCGTTCTCGGAGTGCCTTTGAACCCGCAAATGCAGCGTCTCCAGCCCCTGCAGGAACAACCAAGAGTTGAAAGGTGACAGGGCCGCCCCGGTGTCCCGCAGAAGTTTCACCCGGATGTTGAAGGCGAGAGCGACATTCCCCAATCCTGGAAAGTTGCCGAACGTCTCCCAGTACTTCAGACCGTGATAGCTGGGGTCCGGTTCGGTGAATTCAGGGAACTTCCCGTTGTCCCACCGGAACTTGCCGGAATCTATGATGATGCCGCCTATGGAGTTGCCGTGGCCTCCGATGTACTTGGTGGCCGAATGGACCACTATATCGGCACCATGATCGATCGGCCTGACCAGTCCGATACCGGTGGTATTGTCGACCACCAGCGGCACCCCGTTTCGGTGAGCGATCTTGGCTATGGCCTCGAAGTCCGGAATATCCAATTTCGGGTTGCCCACCGATTCAAGATAGACCGCACGGGTCTTGTTCGTGAAAGCCTCCTCGATAGAGGACACGTCGGTGGACTTGACGAACCGGACCTTTCTTCCCAGATTTGGGAAGGTATAGTTGAGCAGCTCATATGTGCCGCCGTAGAGGTTATCAGCGGATACTATCTCATCGCCTGGACGGGAAACTGCCAACAGAGCATAGGTGATCGCTGCCTGTCCAGATGCCACACCTAGACCGGCTGTGCCTCCCTCTATCGCGGCCACTCTCTGCTCGAACACGTCCGTGGTGGGGTTCATCAATCTGGTGTAAATGTTTCCCAGTTCCTTCAGCCCGAACAGATTGGCCGCGTGGTCGGCCGATTTGAACACGTAAGAGGTCGTCTGATAGATCGGTACAGCTCTCGAAGTGGTCGATGGGTCTCCGGCCTGTGGTTGTCCGGCATGCACTGCCAGCGTTCCTAATCCTGGTTTCTTTTCTGTCAGTTTAATCACATCCTTGTTTGATCCTTGTTTTCTGTTTTACTCTTCTCAATTCCTTTTCGTTCTTCCAACCTAGTAGGGACATGTATTCACTATCGTTAATCATTGAAATACAGATTTCACTGGTAATATTTGAATATTATCAAAGAGAAATCGCTGTTAACATTCAATACGAATTTCGAGAGGATTTCTTACCCGGTATACAAATCTTGAATCACCAGCAACAATGAAAACGATAGGGTTTCCGTAGAATACTTTAGAATTAATAATTCATTAATGAATATTCTAGACTGGTCAAATACGAACTCCATGAATTTAAGCCTCAAGGAATGGCAAGGTTCATATTATATTATTATAATATCCTATACCTGTGATATCCGACATCGAGGCGGCGATTCTTGGTCTGCTTTGCGAGAGATCTCAATACGGATACGATCTGGACCGCACCATCGAAGAAAGAGGAATGCGCAACTGGACCCAAATAGGATTTTCCTCGATATATTACGTGCTAAAGCGCCTGGAAGGATCGGGACTTATCACCAGCATTCTCGAGACGGTAGAGGGCAAACCTTCCCGGAGGATCTACACCGTAACCGATCTGGGAAGGACGGCAATGAAGGAGAAGATCGTCGATGTTCTGTCCAGATGCCCAAAGCTGGTCTCGCCGTTCGACCTGGGGCTGGCTAACATGGACATGCTCACCCGAGAAGAGGCGGTCGAATGCCTCACAAAGCATGTGGAAGCGTTGAACGAAAGGGCCCGGTTCTTGGAACGAGCTATCGCCGAGAGCATGGGACGGGGCGATCCTTATAGGGTGACCCTCCTGTTCGAGCTTCCCCTGGTCCATCTGGAAGCGGAGCGAGAATGCATTGACAGATTGATCGTTCGGTTAGAAGAGGGAGAAAGGTTGTAGGGCGATATCATGCAAAAGGACCTGACGATAGAAGGGTTTCAGACCCTGGGAGGGAAACACTGCTGGTCTGCATCGGCCAGATCGGTGCTGAACTACCATGGAATAGAACTGTCGGAAGAGATGGTCTTCGGACTCAGCGGCGGATTGTCGTTCATCTACTGGTATGGTAAGGGTATGCCGGCCCCTTTCGTCGGGGGACGGTACGGCAAAGGGAACGAACCGCTGGCAGACACATTCAGACGGATCGGGGGGGATGTGACCGTCAAGGAAACCTCCAGCGGTTCGAAGGCTGCAAAGGACCTTGTGGATTCGATGATGAGAGGTGAACCGGCCATCGTCTTCGTGGATATGGCCTACCTACCCTACATGATGATGCCGGAGGATGCCCATTTCGGAGGACATACTATAGTTGTGCACGGGGTGAGCACCGATGGGATCGCACACATAAGTGACAGGAGCGTCGTCCCCTTTGCCCTGAAAATGGATGATCTGCAGAAGGCCAGGGGATCGAAGTTCAATCCTTTCCAGCCCAAGAACAGGATGCTGCTGCCCCGCTATCCAGATGAAGTATCCGACCTGGCCCCGGGTATAAGGCAGAGCATAGCGAACTCCTGTGACTCGATGCTCGACCCTTCGATATCCAACCTTGGGCTGAAAGGAATGAAGAAATGGTCGATGGAGGTCCGGAAATGGCCGGTCAGCTTCAAAGGCATGGCATTATTTGGATGCCTCCTGAACCTGTTCATCTATATCGAGATCGGAGGCACCGGAGGAGGGGCGTTCAGGCCCATGTATGCGGATTTCCTGGATGAATCAGCGCGCATGATCGGCGCCCCGGAACTTACCTCGGTGGCCTCTGAGTTCAGAAAATGCGGTAGCATATGGTCGGAGATAGCCAGGGAGGCCATGCCGGACGAGTGGGGATCTCTGGCCCAGGCGAGGCGCCTCATGGTGAAGAAGAACGACCTGTTCGAGCGGGAAGGCCCGCACGCTCGGGATAGGATCTGCGAGATCAACCGAGAGCTCGACGGAGAGTTGAAAGGCACCATCAAGGCGGAATTCGATTCCCTGAGCCCTTCCCGGGCATTAAGCCTCGCGGAGAACCTGAGCGGACTGATCCATAACCTGGAGAAGGCCGAATCGGATGCATTCGATACGCTGCGCGGGGTCATCTCACGGGCCGATGATCGGCCCGGGAATGAAAACAATATAACCAAGGTACGGCCCTAACGGGATGAGGCAATCGAATGGTCCAGTTCCGTCCTTTCCAGGGATATGTCCCGAACATCGGCGCGCAAGATAAGGTCACCGACCGGGTATCCCCACCCTACGACGTCATTTCAAAGGAGGAACTGGCGGAGCTTCAGTCCCATCCGCTGAACGTGACCAACATCACCCTGGGCGGGATCGATGGCAGGTACGAGGAAGCGGGTAGGAAACTGGCATCATGGATCGAGCAGGGCAGGCTGAGAAAGGATGAGAAGGAATCGTTCTACCTGTATCGGCAGACCTTCACTGAAAACTTTGAGAAACTGCGCCGAACTGGGATCATCGGCGTCCTTAGGTCGGAAGGCTACGACCCGGACGGGGTCATCCCCCACGAGGAGACGTTCTCCAAGGTCAAGGAGGACCGCCTGAACCTGCTGCGGGGGGTCGAGACCCATTGCGAATCGATATTCTGCCTGCACGATGGGCTGCCCGCCGACCTGGTCAGTATTATGAACAAGAGCGCGACCCCGGTCCTGGAATGGACCGAGAGGCAGGGAGTGACCCACTCGCTCCTACGCATATCTGACCCGATCGTGGTCAAGAGGATGATGACCGAGCTTGGTTCCAAGAGGCTGCTGATCGCTGACGGACATCACCGCTATGAGACATCCGTCCGATACGCCCAGGAGAATCCGACCGACGAACGCAAGCAGTTCGTCATGGCCACGCTCGTCTCCACCGACGACCCGGGTTTGATCGTAAGACCCACCCACCGGCTGCTATCCGGCATGGAGATCAGCGAGGACGACCTGATCGACCGGTTGGAGGAGTTCTTCTACCTCCGCATCTTCGACCGCTTGCCGGAAATGATCGGCGCCCTCACCGCATCGAAAGAGACCGCCCTGGGCCTTTGGACCAAGAACGAACGGTATATCCTCCTCGTGCCAAGGGAGACCGATCCCACGGATATGATGTGGTCGGTGGACACGTTCGTCTGTGAGAAGGTATTGCTGGACAAGGTTGTAGTCCCGAACGCTGGCAAGGATTTCAGGATCTCCTACGACCACGACCCGATCTCCGTCGGTGACAAGATACAGAAGGGCGAGGCGGACATAGCGGTCATCCTGAACACCCCCAATCTTGAGGCGATCTGGCAAGTGGCGTTGGGAGGACGGGTCATGCCGAAGAAGTCGACATATTTCTGGCCCAAGATCTGGTCCGGATTCCTATACTACCGTATGAAGTGATCCGTTATCGGGATCCCATCCCGCAGGTGCTGTCCAGCACATTCCTTAGTTCCTTGAACCGCTCGGGATTGAGCTTGAATGCTTCCATGCACTCCTTCGAGCAGAAGTGATAGGTCCCGTCCTGATACCGGTAGTCGAATTTGGCATCGGGAGCGCTGATCTCCTGGCCGCAGACCGGATCGATGGTGATGTGGCGTGCTCTGCCCACCATGAGCCTGGCCCCCATCTCATGACAATTGACGATGCTGTCAGCCCCTACCAGCCTCAGCTTGGCCTCATTGTTGTGATCCTCCACCTCGGATACCACCTGGATCTTCGGGTTCAGGGTCTTGGCCGTCAGGACCACGATCATGTTCTGGGAATCCTTCATGGTGGCGATAAGACCCTTTGCGGTCGAGATGTTGGCCCTTTGCAGCACCTCTTCCGATTCGGCGTCGCCGGAGATGACCGGGACACCCTTTTCCACCAGGCCCTCCACCTTCCCACGGTCGTTCTCGATGACCAGGTACTTCTCGCCCTTCTTGACCAACTGGTCCAAGACCTCCCTTCCTACATTTCCGTATCCGCAAATGATGTAATGATCCTTCATCCTGACCCTCCTTTCAGGCAGGCCCAGCTCTCTCCTCAGGTCACGCTTGATGGCCAGGTCGAACAGGCTCTGCAACGTGGAGACCCCGGCCGCTATTCCCATTACCATCACGACCGTCGCCGTGAACCGGCTGACGTCCGTGGTCGGTATGATGTCCCCATATCCGACGGTGAATACTGTCGTTATGGTAAAGTACAGGGACAGCAGGGGGTTTTCATGGACCGACGGTTCCACGAACGTGAAAGCGACCGTCCCCGATAGCAGGACCCCGGCGAATATCGAGATCGAATAGAGAAGCCTGCGGTTCATCCTTCGTTCGTCCATGGCCCCAAAGAACTAGAGATTCCCGACTATATTTCTATGTTGGAGGAACGGTCTTGAAACCGAGAACAGGAAAAAGAGCCACTGGAGGGAATTGAACCCTCGACCTATGCCTTACCAAGGCATCGCTATACCTCTAAGCCACAGTGGCAGTGTCACTCCCCAACCTGATTACTATTGATAAATCTTTCTGAGTTGTTCCGCGCCATTGACGGTCCCAATGGCAAACCCTTTTGTCTATCCAGATGCTAAGGGACCGTGATGAAGGGAGAGATGAACGCATTCGATATCATGGCGATATCGGGCGAAATGCAGTCGCTTGTCGGCGGATTCGTTGACAAGGTGTTCAACTGGGACAAAAGGAACGTCCTATTCCGGATCAACACCCAGCAGGGAAAGATGGAACTCTACTTCAAGGGCACCAAGTGGCTCTTCGTGCCGGAATCGAAACCGGACGCCCCGGACACCCCTTCCAGCTTTGCCGTCCATGCGCGAAAGTTGCTCGGCAATGCCCGCGTGCTCTCGGTGGAACAACGAGAGTTCGACCGGATCCTGGTCCTGAAGGTGGCGAACAGGGAGGCCGCTTTCGACATCATCTTCGAGTTGTTCGGAGATGGTAACCTGCTCATAGTGGGCGATGGAAAGATCGTGAACTGCATCGAACAGAAGAAGTGGCGTCACAGGGATGTGCTCATCGGCGCCGATTACCAGTTTCCCCTTTCCCGTTTCGATCCCAAGGTCGAGGACGAGGGCGGATTCAAGAAGGCCATCGCTGGCTCCACCGCTGATGTGGTCCGGACACTGGCCACCTCAGCCAACATCGGCGGGCAGTACGCAGAGGAAGTTTGTCTGCGATCCGGTATCGACAAGTCCCGAAAGGCCAAGACCCTCACCGACCAGGAGACCAACGGCCTGTTCCAATCCATCAGGGATGTGCTCGACTCCATCAAGGCCTCGCCCAGCCCCAGACTGATATACGACGGCGATCTGGTGGTCGACGTGACCCCGATCGAGCTGCGCATGCATTCCTCACTGCGTCCTGAAAAGAAGGCCACGATGTCGGAGGCCTTGGACATGTTCGTGAAGAGCGTCCGGGTGGAGGAGAAGAAGGAAGAGAAGGACGAAGAGCTGGAACGTCTCATCCGCCAGATGGAACAGATGACCCAGAACGTCACCCGGCAACGCGAGGAATCGGAACGTCTGGCAGAACGGGCGAACTCATTGTACATCAACTATCAGCAGGCCACCGACCTGCTTGCCAGGCTGAAGGAGATCGCCTCCATGGGAGACTGGGAGGCTATCAAGTCTGCGATGCTGGGAATTCCCGGAGTGGTCACCGTAGACCCGAAGAACCACAACGCCACGGTGAAGCTCGGAGAGTTCGAGGTGAAGGTGGACTACACCGCAGGACTGGAAGAGAATGCCAACCTCCTTTTCCTTGAGGCCAAGGAAGCAAAGTCCAAACTGGTGGGCGCTGAACAGGCCGCCAAGGAAACTGAACTGAAGATAGCCTCCCGAAGGAAGAAGGGAGAAGCCATGGCCCGTACCGCCGTCAAGGAGGTCAAACCTACGAAACGGTTCTGGTTCGAAGCCTATAAATGGTTCATCACCTCGGGTGGAAAGCTTGTGCTCGCCGGTCGCGACGCCCGAGGCAACGATCAGGTGGTAAAGAAGCATCTGACTTCGAAGGACCGGTACGCCCATGCGGACGTCCATGGGGCTCCGTCAACGATACTCAAAGAGGGCGGAACGGCCACGGAGGAGGAGTTGCGTGAACTGTGCCTGTTCGCGCTGGCGCATTCCAAGGCCTGGAACGCCGGAGTGAGCGAAGGGACCGCCTATTGGGTGGAACCGGACCAGGTGACCAAGACCCCCGACGCGGGTGAGTTCGTGCCGAGGGGCGGATTCGTAATAAGAGGGAAGCGCAATTACGCTCACCACCTGCCGCTTGAACTCGCCGTAGGGGAGATATCCTACGAGGGTGCCAGAAAGATAATGTCCGGCCCGAGGTCGAGCGTGGAGAAACTGTCCACCAAATACGCAGTGATAGTTCCGGGAAAGAACACCGGAGGGAATGCGTCCGCCGTCCTGGCCAAAATATTCGGCGTCCCCGAGGAAGAGATCGCCAGGATCCTTCCGCCAGGTGAGGCGGAGATCAAAGAGAGGCATAATCTAGAATAGGAGAATAATTGGCGCCCGAGCCGGAATTTGAATCCGGGTCTGGAGGTTCGCAGCCTCCTAGGATATCCAAGCTACCCCACTCGGGCCTTTTTCTAAACACGGAAAACGACATCCAGTCGCCGCCGCGCATCAATAGGACGTGCTCATGTCGAGCTTGCCCTTCTTTCTGGCAAGATAGTCCGCATACTTGAATATACCGGTGGAGAAGACTAGGAATATCCCCGCCGAGAGGAGCAGAAAAGAGAGTATCTGGACGTTGGAAAAATCCCCCAACCCGCTGATGGTGGATATGCCCGAACCGGGAAGCATCGCCCTCCTGGTGATCTCAAGCCAGTAGGTGATGGGTATGGCCTGACCGATCGCCCTCCCCCAATCGGGAAGGACGGTGAGCGGGAAGATCGCCCCGCAGAACAGGTAGAAGATGCCGGCCACGCCCTCATTGATGCCGTAGCCATGCTTGGCGGTCAGGAAGGTTATCCCGGCCAGGGCCACCCCGATCGAGACCATGCAGAGCAGGCCGATCAACAGCGCCAGCGCCAGCAGTGGCCAGTCAATATTCAGCATCGCCAGGGGAAGTTGCAGGACCAACATCCCGAAGGCCAGAGTGATTATCACCGCGATTCCGGCCACGGCGATCTTGGCCATGGCCCTCCCGATCAGGTAGACGAACAGACTGATCGGGGCCATGTAGATCTGCTTCAGGGTCTGGTAGTGCTCCCGGTCCTCGTGAATGACCCAGGTCGTCCCGAAAAGCGCCTGGCCGATGAAGATGTAGAATGCGTTCCCGAGGTACATGTAGGAGAAGAACGTCGGATCCCCGGTCACCCCTCCGAACACGATCAGGTACATGATGACGACGATGAGGGTCCCGGCTATGGGCTTGGCAATGGAATAGATGACGAACAGGTACCAATTGGTCCAATTCGCCTCCATCTGCCACCCCAGCCAGGATGCCCAGCGGAAGGTCCGCCAATGGGTCGAGAGCTGTTCCCTCACTGCCATCTCAGGGTCAGCCTCCCTTCCCTCTTGCCCATGTTCTCCATATACTCCAGGAAATGCCTGGCCAGGAAGAAGAACGCGACCGCCAGCACTGCCAGGATGATGATCTCAAGGTCGACCGGCAGGAACCCGTTGGAGCTGACGCCGAACAGCAGCTGGCGCATGCCGTCAAGGCCCAGGGTTATGGGGAGTATGGAGGCCCCTAACGCCACCCAGTAGCCCAGGGCCTTCACCGGGAAATAGAATCCCGACACCAGATAGATCGGTTCCTGCAGCAGCGAGGTCATTTGCATTGCCGAGCGTCCCCACATCAGGAACAGGGAGGAGAACATCATTCCCATGCCATAGAGCGCGATGAGCGTCAAAGAGAAGACCAGAGCAAGCTCCAGCGGTTGTGCCAGGGTAAGCTGTACATTGAACAGGAACACGCCCAGGAGCACGGTCGAGACCGCCCTGATGGTGGTCATGAGCATACCTCCGAGAGCCATACCGGCCAGCACGCTCATGCGGGACATCGGGGCGAGCATGTACAGCTGCAGATTGCCCACCTCCTTCTCCCAGTAGAACTGCGTCGCCATGGACCACAGCACGTTCATCCAGTAGGCGGTCATGGCTCCGCCGATCACAATGAAGCCGGTATACATCTCCGGGGCGTTCATGGCCCGGTAGTAGAATATGTACGCGGCGATCCCTAGCAGCGGCAGGAAGATGTCGAAGAGGATCCATGACGGTTCCCGCATGACCCCGAGGACACGGGGATAGGCCCGCCCGATGATCGCTCTTCCGTTCAGCCGCCAATCGGTCATTCGAGCCCTCTCCCCACCATCTGTATGAACACATCCTCCAGCGTCGGCTCGTTCTTGCTGAGCGAGATTATCCTCGCGTTGCGCTGGGTGAGGTATGAGATGATGTCGGAGATGGAGGATTCATCCTCGGTCACCAGTTTCAGCACGGTGTGCTCGCCGGCGGTCTCCGCCGAGTATCCGGTGACGCCCCGGACCCTGGACAGACCGCTCGCATCGCTCAACGGTGTGGTCTCGATGCTGAACGTGGTGTTCTTCGAGATAAGCTTCTTGAGGTTACGGGGCGAATCGCAGGCCAGTATCCTTCCGTCGTTGATTATCGCCACCCGGTCGCATAGCTCGTCCGCCTCGATCATGTAATGGGTGGTAAGGAGCAGGGTCTTGCCCTTGTCTCCCTTGACCCAGGAACGAAGATGTTCGCGGATGATGAGGGAGGCGTTCACGTCCAGGCCGAGGGTCGGTTCGTCCAGATACAGCAGGTCCGGGTCGGTGACGAAACCGCGGACCACGTTCATCTTCTGCCGCTGGCCGGTGGAGATGGTTCGCACCTTGGCATCGCCTTTGTCCAGGAGGTCGAACTTGGCCAGGAGGTCGTCGATCGTCTCCTTGGCCTCCTTCCCCGGGATGCCATAGAACTGCGAGAACATCCAGAGGTTCTCCCTGACTGTGAGGAGCCCGTAGCCGGATGTCTCGCCTCCGGAGACCATGTTGATCCGGGGACGGATCTTGGCCGCTTCCTTGACCACATCGTATCCCAGCACTTTTGCTGATCCAGATGATGGGAGCAACAAGGTGGACAGTATCTTGATGAGGGTGGTCTTGCCGGCGCCATTGGGCCCGAGAAGGCCAAAAAGCTCTCCTCCCTCGACCTCGAGGTCCAGATGGTCAAGGGCTACGCTGGGTGTCGACTTCTTTCCACCGAAAAGCCTAGTGAGGTCCCGGACCTCGATCGCCTTGACCATGGCTCACACCGGATTCTGGGGAGCCATGATATAGGTTTCGCCTTAGAATTCCTGGTTCTGCCAGTATCGGGATATGTACCCGGCGATGCGGTTCCTCATCACGATCGACGATACGTCGGTGAGCTTGGATACCAGCACCTTGTTGTTCTCGAAATCGGCGGAAGTTGCCCGGGGGTACTTCTGCACGAGTTCCATAGCGACACGCTTAATGTAAGTTGGTCGGACGTTGCCCATAATAACGACCTTGAGTGAGCGCCAAAAGAGTTCAGTCTATATAAGGCTTTTTCATCGCTTTTCCCTTGGACGACCGCAGGACATCTTGCCTTCGGGACATGGCCCACGAACGCACCCCGGCCCGGCATCCCTGAAGATGGAAGGGGATACCTTGAGCACCTCATCGAGCATCAGGTCCGCCACTTCCCTTATCTCCCACTGGGCCCGGCTGCAGCATCTCATCGTGAAGAAGTGCAGCAATTCCCTGGCATTCATCGTGACCATGATGTTGGTGGTGCAGGCGTTCGGGAGAACGTAGCGGGCATCCTCGACCGGGACCAGCTCGGCCAGCCTCCGGTAGGCTTCCCAGGCCTGGTCCATTGCCTCCTCGAACCTTTTCTCCGCCTCCGGTTTGCCCTTTACGGTCGGTGGGACGACGTAATCGGGGGTGAGCAGGGATACGTATCGCTGGGACTGCTGGGAGAAGGATGCCAATCGGTGACGCACCAGTTGATGGGTCATTGCCCTGGAAACGCCCTCCAGCGAGAAAGTGTAGTAGGCGTGCTCGATGATCGAATGATGCCCCATCCCCACCACGTTGTCGATGAACTTGCCGGCCTTGGCGGCGTCGACATTCTCCAGTATCTTTGACGGGACGTCGGAGGAATAACAGGTCCTGGCGGCGGTAGCGCAGAGCACCTCCGCCTGGTTGGTGTATGACAGCAGCTTGACCTTCATGGACCCTAGGAGATTCGCTACCGGATGATTAATCCTTCCGTCACTCGCTCTGGACCGTGAACTGGATATGTGCATCGGAGGTGCCGGACCCGCTATGGACGTCCTTGACCTGGATCTCCTTGAGCGCCTTCAGACGGATCACCTCAACATCTGGACGGTTGATCAGGGACAGTATCCCGTCGACGTGCCCATCCCCGACCACGGCGACCACACTGCCGAACTGCGTTTCGGCGGACATTATTCGGGCACCCATGAGCTGGTTCCGCTCGTCGATGAGCACACGCTTGATGGTGGGGAACTCCTGGCCCATCTGCTCCAGGTAGGTGGCCTCGTTCTCCTGGAAGCTCTCGATCTCGTTGTCGATGCGCTTGCGGCTCATGAGAAGCCCTCCCAAGCTCGACACCATGAGCAGAACCCTCTCCCGGAACGACATCTCCTGCCAGAGCCGGTTGAACAGGTTCCCCGCCTCGGCGTCGATCAACAGAAGGGCAGCGTTGATCTCCTTGGCCTCGTCCGCGGCCGCCAGCATCTCGTTGCCAACCGCTCCCCCGTACTGATGGGCCATGCGCCTCTGCATGAACGCCAGCAGTCTGTACGGCAACGGCACATCCCCTCGCTGCCGGGGATGACGGAGGGCCTCGTACCGTTCTTGGTCGAGCTCGATGCACACCGCACCCGGGACCCTTTCCCGGATCACCTGTTTCACCTGTGCTGCGATGTCGAAGACGTGCCCGACCCCGACTAGCGTTATCATGCTGATGCCAATGGATTCGAGGTTATTATAAGGCTACCCTCTGCGTTCAGCTGGCCACGCGGATTCGCCATAGCGCCGGTTTCACCTGCCGCTTTTCCCCTTCTTCCTTGCCGATCGCCTCTTGCTCCGCAGGACCAGGAAGGCTCCGAGCACTATGGCCAGGATTGCCGCCCCTCCGACCGCGAACCACGCCCAGTCATTGTTCGTGGTGGCCACCACGGTGTTGTCGGTCACTTTGTTCCCCAAGCTCGTTCCATCGACGTTGATGGCCTCGCCGTTGTTCAGGCAGGTGTTTTTTGCGATGGCGTTGTCAGCGCACCCCTGGAGGACCTGGATGCCCTTACCTTTGTTATCATTGCAGATATTGGACTCGATGGAGTTGTTGCCGCAATCCAGGTAAAGGAATATTCCAGTTGCCACGTTCTCGTCACAGGTGTTGCCCATGACGGAATTGTTGGAGCTCCCGTTGTACAGGTATATCCCATAGTAACCGTTCATCCGGCAATGGTTCTCAGATATCGTGGTGTGGTTTGACGAGTACAGGTAGACGCCGTAGTGGCCGTTGTTGTCGCAGTCGTTGGTGCTGACCAGGTTCTCGGTGCCTGAAGAATAGAGGAAAATGCCTACCTCAGAATTCCCGTCGCACACGTTCGATCGGACCGTGTTATTGATGCTGGCACTGTACAGGTAGACGCCGTAGTGTGTGTTGTAGTTGCAGGTATTGCCGGCGATCAGGTTGGACCAGGAGCTGTACAGGTAAACCCCATAGAAGCTGTTGGATCCGCACTCATTGTCCTTCACGGTGTTAGAATGGGATCCGCCCAGGAAGATCCCGTAGTACTTGTTCCCATTGCAGACGTTGGAGGAAACGGTGTCACCGCTGGCAGTGTCCAGGAATATCCCGTAATAACCGTTGTCGTTGCAGGTGTTCTGGGAAACGACGGTGGAATTGCTCCCTTCCAGCGTGATCCCGCTCAAGGTCGAGCCGGTGCAGGAGTTGCCGGTTACGGTGCAGTTTTCGGAAATTCCCAGGAGTATTCCGTGACCGTCGCTCTTACAGACGTTCGCGGCGACGGTGTTCGATCCGGAACGGAATAGATAGATCCCGTATCCTTCAGCGCTGCAGACATTTCCGGTTATCGCGTTGCTTTTGCTGGACCCAGCCAGGTATATTCCGGTATTGGCGTTGCCGCTGCAGATGTTGTTACGGATCGTCCCGGAACTGGACCCGTATAGGTTGATCCCGTCGTAACCGTTGTTGTCGCAGGTATTGTTCTCCAGCATGGAAAAGTTCGAACCATACACGAAGATGCCTTCGCTGTTCCCATCGCAGAGGTTGTTATGGACCGTCGCTACGCCTGAAACGTTCAGTACCGTGATTCCCGCACCGTAGCTGTAAGGGTAATCGTTGGCGGGGGCGCTGGCCGCGCCGGAGATCGAACAGTTGGCAATGACAAAGCACAGCGTGACATTACCGATGTAGATGCCGTTGTACGAACCGGTCGCGTTGATGTCGAGGTTCTGGATGATGTATGGGCTCCCGATCGAACCGGTACCCGACCATCCTTCGACGGTCGCCTGGGCGACAAGGTCCGCATCACCATCGATCCGGATGGGGGCGTGTGCGTTGAGGCTGGTCAACTCGGTGAGGGTGGTCCCCGCCCCGGTGCCGTTGAGGTCTGTGACCGCGGTAGAGTGACCGGACGGGACCGCCATCAACAGCATAGCGAACAGTAACGTCGAAATAATCGCCACCTGCGATGCTTGGATTGGATCCTTTCTCATTTCAACACGTCCTAGTGCCGATAGTAGCAACTAGTATGTTAAGGGCATTTTTTCTGTTTATTTAGATGTACCGGACTTTGCCTCCAATTGTTTTCACAATCCTTAATATCCTCCTCCTGCCTCGGTCTGGATATGACGAAAGAAAGGCATGACTTCGGATTGGTCGCCTTCGACATGGATGGCGTCCTGGTCGATTATGAGTCGTCCTGGACCTGGGTGCACGACCATTTCGGGGTCAAGAGCGAAGAGTCGATCAAGGCCTTCGTCAAGGGAGAGATCGACGACATGGAGTTCATGCGTCGTGACATAGGCCTTTGGCTGGCGAAGAGGCCCAACCTTTGCCTGTCGGACGTCACCACCATCCTGGAACCTTTGCCGATAGTGGAAGGGATCCAAAAGACGGTGGACGAACTAAAATGGCACGGAATCAAAACGGTCATCGTCAGCGGCGGCCTGGATGTGGTGGCGAGCAAGATCGCCAAGCGTTTCGGGTTCGACGATTGGGTGGCGAACGGTTTCGCCTGCGACACCTCTGGCAAGCTGACCGGGGAAGGCGTGTTACGGGTGGAACTGTCCAATAAACGCCAGGCAGTGGAGAGGTTCTCATCGATCTACGGTGTCGACCGGGAGCACGTCTGCAGCGTCGGCAACAGCTTTATCGACGTGTCTATGTTCGAGGCGTCCAGGCTCAAGATCGCCTTCAACCCGATAGATGACTATGTCGCTCACCAGGCGAATGTGGTGGTCCGTAGCAACGACCTCTCCGACATCCTGCCCCACATACTAGGCCAGCAGACCGGACTGAAAGGATGAGCTCACTCCTTGAACCCGTACTCCCCGATCAGCGGGACGAAGAGAACGGACCCCATGTCCTGCATCTTCATCTCGCCACCGACCTTGGTGATCAGGTACAGCTCCTGGTAGGTGCGTCCCCCCACCGGGATCAGCATCTTGCCTCCCTCCTTCAGCTGTTCGAAGAGCGGAGGGGGGACGTCGGGCGCGCCGCAGGCGACGCTGATCCGGTCATAGGGGGCGTAGGCCGGGCACCCCTTCGATCCGTCGGCCACGATGGTGGTGACCACCTCTGCGTATCCGGCCGTCTCCAGGCTAGACCTCGCCCGGTCGGCCAGCGACTGTATCCTTTCTATGCTGTAGACATGGCCGCCTGGCTTAACCATCTCGCCGATCACGGCCGCATGGTAACCGGAACCGCCCCCGATCTCCAGCACCTTCAGGCCGGGATGGAGGTCAAGCCCGCTGACCATCATGCCGACCATGTGCGGGGCGGAGATGGTCTGGCCCTCGCCGATGGCGAGCGGAGAATCGACATAGGCCGCGCTCTCCATCTCTTTGGGCAGGAAACGGTGCCGTTCCACCTTCTCCATGGCCGCCACCGCCTCTTTGCCATAAGCGTAACCGGACGCGACCAGCCTGGCTACCATCCTCTTCCGTTCTTGCTCGGTACTCATTGGACCTTCAGGAGTATGTCGTCCTGGCCTTCTTGGCGTATATGCGGACGATTTCCCTGGCCCGCACGGCGCCGCTCTTGGCCATACCACCATCGGACGTCTTGATCGAATGGATGACCACTTCCTCCCTTCCCAGGGTCATCAGGTCCCCGACGAAGAACTCCTCGTCGGGGGCTGCGGTGATGTCAACAGATAGCGTCTTGCTGCCCTTGTTGACCGCTATTCTTACCCTTACCTTATCAAACTTCTTCGCCCATAGAGTGGAAATCTCTTCCGCCTTCGCTTTCATCACGCGGCGGCCGTCGACCTCCAGTCCGGTGATGAGGACCGGCATGTCCTCCACGAACATCTCGTCCTCATAGGATACCAGATCCCCCTGGGCCATCTCCACCTCGTAACGTTTGGAGCTAGCCATTTCTGAGACGATGATCGGCACGAGGACCGCCTTAGGTTCCCTGACCACCGTCGTATAGATCTTCCCGCATTGCTGGCATTTGACCGTTGTCTCCAGCACGTCCCCTTCCTTGCTGATCTTGCCCCTCAGCACCTCGTGCACTGTCTTCTCTCCGCAGTCCGGACATTCGAGGTTGAGGGCGTTCGGTATGTTCATATCACTCATCACGGCGATTAAGCTCTGTTCTGGATAAATCTATCGTTTATACGGTCCACCTCGAACGGGGCATCGTGACCCGGGACCACCACGTCGGCGAAGGAAACGATCTTCTTCATGCTCCTTAGTGCGGCCTCTCCATCGCTGATCACTCCCGGAGGCGCCCAACGCCTCACGTTCTCGAAGGTCGGTATGGCGTCCCCGACTATCGCGTATCTTCGCTCCGCCTCCACGAACACGCTCATGGTCCCTGCGGTGTGTCCCGGAGTATGCACCAAGGTGATCCCTGGGTACAGTTCCTGGTCCTCACGGACCTGGACATACCGTCGATCGGGGCCCTCCATCCAATGGGCCATTTGTATCGCGTAACCGAACAGGTCATTGTTGGAACAGTGGTCCGAATGCAGGTGGGTGTTGACGACTATGTCCACCTGGTCCGGGTCGATCTCGTTGGCGGACAATGCGTCGATCACACGGGGGCGGTACTCGCTGTCGCTGGAATCTACGATCATGACATGTTCGGGCCAGGTGACCACGGTGACCGACGAATGGGCTTCCAGGATCACCTTGCCTTCCCTGACGATGCGGCCTTGGCACAGGACCTTCACCTGTATTGGCGTCATTTCAATGATGATTCAAATCCACAGGAGCACTTAATATTGTTTCCCTTCCACTTGGGGCGGCCGCCGCACTTGGGGCAGACCGCGTGCTCGGCGAAATAATCCAGCCAAGCGTTCCGGATGTCCGGATTTGTCTCCCCGCGGATGTGGTCCAGTGCATCCTTGAGCTCCTTGGTCGTCGCCAGGGACTCGAGGTCGGTGACGTCCACCGCCCGAGGCGTCTTGGCCAGTGATTGCGGGTACAGATGCGCCACCAGCATGCCAGCGAGGAAACCACCGAAGTGGGCCCCGAAACCGACACCGCCCCCCACAAGGGCGCTGGGGGTCGAGAATGCCAGGAACACCTGCCAAGCGAACCATGACCCGACCGCCAGCCACACCGAGACGGCTGGCAGGAATATGATCAGCAGGAACATGGGAACCTTGTCCCGCGGATAGAGCAGCAGCATTGCGCCCATGACGCCGGCGATGGCGCCCGAAGCACCGATCAGAAGGCTGTTCGAACCGCTCAGAACGACCGACTCGACCAGAGTGCCTGCAACGCCGGCGATGAGATAAGTGGCGATGAACTTGTTCTTGCCCACCCGCTCCTCGTAGGAATTGCCGATGAGGAACAGGAATAGCATGTTCCCGATGACGTGGAAGAAGTTCGCGTGGATGAACAGGTTGGTGAATATCGTATAGAGATGGCTCTGGTCGTTCGTGAAATAGGACGACCTGAACCCAAGGTCGGTCTGCACCGCGGTCAGCCCGCCGGAGAATGGTGTCAATGGAGCCAGAAGTGTCAGCATGAAGACGGCGAGGTTGGCCACTACCAGGACGTTGGTGTAGCTGAACCTCCTCATGAACCCGACCGCCATTGCCACCAGCATCACGACTACCGCAAGTATCGACAGAATGTCCATGGGCTCGGACGCCACCAAGCGCACCGCCGCTTAATATTATTTCGCAATCATCTCCAGGACAAGGGCCAATGGATTTATCCGCCCACCGGGGAATGATGTCAGGAGAGACGCATATGAAACTGGATACGTCGATAGTGGTGAACTGCCCGGAGAGCGTATACTGCCCTTCCGACGACACGTTCCTGCTCATCGACGCGCTGGAGATCGTTCCCGGGGACCGGGCCTTGGAGATAGGATGCGGCAGCGGCCTCGTCTCTTTGCATCTGGCCAAGGCGGGTGCGACCGTGACCGCGGTCGACGTGAACCAGGAGGCGGCGTTCTGCGCCAAGGCGGCCGCCGGCCTTAACGGCCTAAGGCTCGATGTGATCCGTTCGGACCTGTTCCAGAACGTCAAAGGCTGTTTCGACCTCATCGTCTTCAATCCGCCCTATCTCCGGGGAGAGGGCACCGAAGTGAGCGACCTTGCCTGGGCTGGAGGCAGGACCGGCACGGAGACCCTGGGAAGGTTCCTGGAACAGGCCCCACCGCATCTCAACCAGAACGGAAGGATCGTGGTGATCGTCTCTTCCGACATGGAACAGACCATGCTCAAGGTTATGCTCGATCCATTCCGCATAAAGGAGCTGCGGGCCCAGCACCTCTTCTTCGAGGAGCTTCGGGTGTTGGAGCTGGTGCCCCGCGAGATCATGTGCTGAGCAGCTTCTCTATCTCCTTCTTCAGGATCTCGCTGATGGTCTTGCCGTCCACCTTGCCGCGAAGCTCCGCCATGGCCGGGGCCATGAGCGGTCCGATGGCGCCCATCTTCTTCTCCCGGACGAAGTGCTCCCGCTCCCTGACCAGTTTGGATATGATCGCGCTCGCCTCACCGCTGTCCACCTGGGTGATGCCCAGCGCATCGATGGAGGCTTTGACGCCCTTCCCTTCGGCAACGTGCCTCAATAGGTCTGGTAACGCCTCCTTCGTGAACTTCCCCTTGGCCAAAGCGTCAAAAAGTTCCCGGACGGAGGTGTCGGTAATGGAGGAGACGTCCACGCCCTCCTTCTCCAGTTCCGGGTAGGTGTTCAGGAAGGTACGTGCAGCCACCCCGGCCTGGTCCCTCCCGGCCAGTTCCTCGAAGAGCTGCTCGAACCCTTCCCTGACTATCTGGGCCGCCTGCTGCTTGTGGATCCCGTATGCAGTGACGAAGCGGTTGATGGTCTGCTCGGGCAATTCCGGCAGGTTGGCGCCGATCTCGGCCATGCGTTCCGGCGAGATCGGGATCGGCCTGACATCCGTCTCCGGATACATCCTTCCCGCACCGGGCAATGGTCTGGAGAATGCGCTGCCTCCATCCGGCTGCGGGTCCCGGGTCTCCTCCGGGACACCATCCAATGCCGTCCTGGCCCGCTCCGCCACCGCCCTCAGCGCCGCGTCCGCCTTGGCCGCATCGTCGGCGCAGATGGCAAAGGCGTCCTCTTCCCCCAATCCCATCGCGTCTCGTAGCTCGCCCACCGTCTCCGGCGTTATGCCGTAACCGGGCAGCTCGTCCGAATGGAAGATGCCCATGACGCCCCGGGTACGGGCATGCTGGGCCATCTCCGCGCCAAGTCGGAGCCTGCCGTCCTGGCTCTTCATGACCCCGACGAAACCAGGCAGCTTGATGCCCAGCACCCTTCCGCTCTTGGCCAGCGCTGAGGTTATTACCTTTGACTTGGATGAGGCGAATATCGCTGTATAGTCCATCACCTCCCCTGAGACCTGGGTCACGCCCCTCTCGCGAAGCATGTCCCGTATCTTCAGCAGCGAGCCCTGTCTCTCCACCTCCTTTTCGACATATGTCGGAAGCAGCTTGAGGTCCTGTACGCCCTTTATCTCGACGCGTGCGCCGCCTGGTATCGAGATATTGACATCCTCCCGTATCGTTCCCAATCCTCGCTTCACCTTCTTGGTGGCCCTCAGGATCGAGCCGAGCCTCTGTGCGACGTCCCTGACCATCTCACCATCGTGCATGTCCGGGCCGGTGGCGATCTCGATCAGAGGTATCCCTAGACGGTCCAGGCGATAGGTGACCTCGTTCGCCTTGGTCTCGACCTTGCGCGCAGCATCCTCTTCCAGACAGACCGAAAGGATGGATATCTGTTTCCCGTTGACCTCCAGCACCCCATCTGTCGATATCAGGGCGGTCCTCTGGAAACCGGAGGTGTTCGAGCCGTCGATGACGATCTTCCTCATGTAATGCACTTCGTCGACCGGCCTGGCCCTGAGCAAGGCTGACACGATGAGCGATGCCTGGACCGCGTCCCTGTCCGCATCGTGGGGAGGTTCTTCATCCGCCTCCACCAGACAGCATCTGGACGGAGGGGCCTGGTACCTGAAGCTCATCTTCCTGGCCGCCTGTGCCAGCACAGCTCGGTCTATCTCGCCCAGCTCCGATTGCGACGGCCTGAGCCGGCGCAGCAGGGTAGCCCCTTCTTCCTCCACCAGCTCGGATTCGCATGAACAGAACAGCTTCTTCGTGCTTAGCTGCTGGTGTATCTCGATTCCGCAGGTGAGCTGGTGTTCAGTCATCGATCTGCCTCCTTTCCGTGATCTCGCCGCGAAGGTCCGTCATCATCAGCCGCCTCACCTCTCCATCATCGGAGGTCTGACCCAATACCCACATCAGCTTGACGTAGGCGGTCTCCGGCAGCATGTCCTCGGCGGGGATCGCCCCGGCCGTGATCAGGTCTCGTCCGGTGTTGTAGACGTTCAGGTTGACCCGCCCGTACAGGCACTGGGACGTCATCACGACATTGGTCCCGGCCTTGACCGCCTTGTCGATGGCCGCCACCATGTCCTTGGACACATGACCGAGCCCCGAGCCGGCGAAGACCACGCCGTGATGGGAAGAAAGGACCGACGCGAACGCTGTAGGGGACATGCCCGGGAAGAACTGCAGCAACGCCACGTTGGGATCCATCGATCCCTTTAAGGTAACCTTGCCAGCGGACTTCTTGCGGTATCCGGATAGATATTCTATCCCTCCCTCGAACCCGATACGGGCCACCGGGCTGCAGTTCACGCTATGGAACGCATCTCGCCGGCTGGTGTGCATCTTGCGCACCTTGGTTCCCAGATGGATCGCCCCGGTGGTATCCGATGAAGTTTCGTGCATCAGGACATGCACTCCCGCGACATCCCCCTCAACTATGAAACGGGCCGCCGAAACCAGATTGGTGTGGGCATCGGTGGAGGGCCGGTCCGACGACCTTTGGGCACCGACCAGGATGACCGGTTTGTTCAGGCCCTCCAACATGAACGAGAGCGCCGCCGAGGTATAGCCCATCGTGTCCGTCCCGTGCGGGACGATGCAGCCTTCCACGCCGTCGTTCAGCTTTTCCGCCACTGCCCCGGCCAAGGTCTGCCAGTGTTCCACGGTCATGTTCTCGCTGAAGATGGAGAATATCACCTCGGAACGGACATTGCATATGTCCCCGATCTCAGGGACGGCTGCCACCAGGTCATCGGCCGACAGGGCCGGGTGCACCGCCCCGGTGCGGTAGTCGACGTAGGATGCTATGGTCCCTCCGGTGCCCAGCACCGCCACCGTCTTCTTGTCCTTGGAGAGATGCGCGTGGTGCGGTTTCCTCTCCTTGGGCTGTACCTTGGAAATGACCTCGATGGTCGTGCCCGGACCGGTCTTGACGCCCACATTGTAGCCGGACTTGAGCTTGACAACGACCACGTCCGGATCGCTGAACTCATGGTGGGGCATTAGGATGCCCCGGTACTCCCGTCCTGTGTCCTTCACCAGGACGGTGTCGCCTTCCTCGGCATTGAGCATACGGAGAACGTCGAGGAGTCTTTGAGAATAACCCATCTGATGCACCTGGCGTAGAATGCGCGTTCGCCACTTAATCATTTTGCGAACTTGGATGAGGATAAAAAGGAAAATTTGGAAAAGGGTTGGAAAAGGGGTTTGTGCTTAGACCTTGCGGATCCTCGTTACCACCATGATCACCACGACCACGACGATCAGGGCGATGACCAGGAGCAGTGGAAGCATGATCGTGTCGATCGTGCTCTTCTGCGCCTGGGCCGACACCGTCTGTGGTTGGCTTCCGTCTACCTTCTGCGAGATGACCTTACCGTCGACCGTGGCGTTCACCCAATACGGATCGGAGACGACCTGCCTTCCGTTCACATTCTGGGTCCATCCGGTCACGTCCGCCTGATACTGGCCATTGCTGCCGGTCACACCGCTGGAGATCAGTTTTCCGTGGGCGTCACAGATGGTGACCGGGGCTCCCGCGACCAGCTTTCCGTCGGCGTTCTTGACGATGACGGTGAACTGGTTGAGCCAGGTCATTGAGCCTATATCCTCTATCTTCAGCATCCCGTCCATGGTGGTGGAGGTGATGTTGGTCGTGCTGTTATGGATAGAGTAGACATCGAACTTCGAAGCGTTCAGCGCCGACTTGGATATGACCGCACTGGAGTCGTCCAGGAACACGGCGTCGTTCCTGCACTGTATGGCCGCTCCGTTCATGGTCAGCTTGGAGTTGATCGCGTATATGCCGTTGTACACGAACGTCGGTATGGTTATGTTCCTGCTGTCCAGGTTCTTGTTCAGCCACTGCAGGACGATAAGGTTCTCCTTGACCGTGTCGCCGAAGGATATGGTCGAGTTCTCCGCATACACCGCGTAGCTCAGCATTCCATAGGTGTTGCCCTTGGCCGTCACGTCCGAGTTGATGGCATACATACCCACGTGGTCGAGGAGCATCGGCATCAGGGAGGCCGGCAGGATGGATGAGGCCATCAGGTCGCTCGGGCTGTCCTTCAGGGTCAGGGAGGAGGTGTCCACATAGCTGAGCACCAAGGCCAGGAGCGTCGAGTACTTGGCCACATCGTCGACGATGCGGGCATATCCGATCTCGTTGTCCTCCACGGTCACTGCGCAGTTGAACAGGAATATCTCGTTCTTGTCCAACAGGAATATGTTGGCATGGATCTTGCCCACGACGCCCTCGGCGTAGATGCCGGCCACGGAGTTCAGGACAAAGATGTTGTCAACCACGTTGTCCAGGTTCGAGTTCCTGGCGTAGATGCCGCGCTCGTTCTGCATTATTATGCAGCTCTTGATGTTCGGCTCCGACCCATCGTTGACGAATATTCCATCCATACCGCTGGCCACGATCGTGGTCGAGGATATGGTTGGTTTAGCGCCATCGATGAATATGCCGTTCTTGTAGTTTCCCTGGATCGTACAGGAGGTTATCGATGCGGTCGACGTGTTGCCCAGGAATAGCTCGGACCACTCGCTCACCACTGAACTGGTCATCTGCAGGTTGCCATAGACCAGGAACAGTCCGTTGCCGCTGTAGGAATACATATTGGAGTTCCTGACGATCTGAGATCCGCCGAGGTCAACGATCAGCTGGGTGAGGCCGTTGTCGGCCGCGCCAACGGTGAAAGAGTTCACGGAATCCACTGTAAGGATGCCGAAGGGCATGATCTCGATGGCGCCGAAGAACACCACGTCGCCGTCCTTCACGGATGCTGCGGAATCGATGATCCACTTGACCTGACTTCCGGAGGGCACGTTGATGCCGTGGGCGACGTTGTCCTGGAACACGCCGTTGTATAGCGTTACGGAGTTGCTGTCAGTGATGTACAGCCCATCGTTGGCATTGTGATCGATGGTGTTGTTGCCGATGACGATATGGGTTGAGGTGGTACAGTTGTCCAGGCTTATTCCGTTCCCCTGATTCTCGCTGAGCACGTTATTCTCAATGATCGCATTGCTGCCTTCCATGGAGATCGCCGATCCGTAGGTTCCGGTAACCCTGTTGCCGGACACAAGGACCACTCCGGCCCCTGACCCGGTGACCTGGATACCGAACTGGCCATGGGACACGGTGTTATCGGCTATGGAAACCTGGGCGTTCACTGAGGCATGACCGTTGAAGGACAAGGGATCGAAGGTCAGGAGTACGTTCGTGTTCACACCGACGCCGGTATTGGCATCGAGAACGATGTTGTTTCCAGCCACCCGGACCCCGGTCTTAAGGGTAACATTGCCATCCCAGTATCCGACCCCTTGGTTGTGGTTGACGAAGGTTATCCCGGTGTTGTCCATGCCCTTCATGTCCAACACATTGTTGGACACGTTGATGTCGAAATCCACGAGCGCGCGAGCCTTAAGGTCTACGACCTTGACGTATGTCCTTTGCGCGTTATTGTTGAAGTAGACTCCAAAGTTCTCATTCCCCTTTGTCGAGATGGAGTTGCCCACGATGTTGAGGCCGCCATCGACCTTCAGCGAGGCCAGGCCCTTGGTGTGAGGGTAGGCATAGATGTCGCTGGTGAAGTAGTTGTACACATTGACGGCCCTGCTGTTGTTGCCCACCAGATCGATCGAGTTGGCCTGGAAGGTGATCGAACCCGAAAGAACAGTGGCGTTACCATCGATGCTTGCCGCATTCAGATTGTCGATGTTCATCTTGACGCCGTCGAGGAAGTTGCCTACCCCGATGATGTGGTTGTTGGCGATCGATTGGGTCCCGGCCTGCGCCCTAGCGCTGCCGCCATGGGTCGCATAGGAGGTCAGGTCCGGGTTGAACTCGATCCCACCGGCGTTGTTGCCGTTCAGTGTGACGGTGTTGCGCAGGACCTGGACATTGCCCAGGCTGGCATTTGCCCACTTGTCGCCCTGGTTTGAACCGGCGACGTCCGCGAACCCTCTGGCATAGTAGCTCACATAGACACCGTTGTACGGTGACACAAGGAGGCTTAGGTTGGTCACCGTGACGCTGTTGTCGGCGACCAGGACGTTGCCAGTGTAGGATGCTGTGGTGGTCATCTTTGCAAGCTTAACCTCGGCATAGGCGCCGATGGCGACGGTGACCGCCGTTCGGTCATTCACCAACACGGTGTTGCCCGATACGCTGAAGTCCCCATTGACCGTGCCTTTTGAGCTGTCATATGCGTTGACGTAGTTCCTGGCCAAAATGGCCACGTAATGCTCATCGACGATGTTGTTGCCAGAAAGGCTGACCGTACCGGACACGGTTCCGGTGGAGTTGCCAGTCACGGTTAGGGACCTTTCTATATCCATCGCATAGGAATTCGAGACCTGGAGCGTGTTGCCAGTGGACAGGATGTTGACGTTGGCCATTGTGGTGCCGTTGGCGGCTGCGTTGGGTGCGAACAGGATGGTTATCCCACCGTTCAAGGCATCCACCGCTTGGTTGTCGTTCACGGTCACATCGCCGTTGGCGGTGATCGTGGACTTACCGTTGGACAGGTAGCTGATATTGATCGTCACAAGGTTCCGGCACGATGTGGCCAGGTTGTTCGTGATCAATATGCCACCATTTATGGATAGGCTTGAACCATCGACCGAGTTGAATCCTGAGCGGTCCACCTCGATCATCGTTCCCGAATCTTCATTGACTGTGTTCCTGGTCGCTGTCACGGAACCGGTGAACGAGGATGCTTTGGATCCGGCTGAGGTCATACGGTCATATACATAGAGACCCCGACCGGTGATCGTGGTCATCACATTGTTCGTGAAGGATAGGTCTGAGTTGATCATGACCGAGGCTTTGGAGCTGGCCGCCGCGATTGCGGATGTGCTGACGTATGCTCCATTGACCGCATTGAATATCTTGTTGGAATCGAGGGTCACCGCTCCTGAGATGGCCGCGGTAGAGTCCTCGTAGGCGTTCATCTGTCTCTGGACCAATATCCCGTCGCCGGCGGAGGTGATGTTGTTCCTGGATATTGTGATCGGGACATTGATGCTGGAGGTCTTTTCTCCATAGGCAACGACCTGAGCGTATGCGGTGATTCCATAGGTCTGAACGCTCCTCATGTCGTTGTTCGAGATTTGAAGGTTGCCGGTAACGCTTGCTATGTTGTTGTGAACCATCAGCGGGCTGACCAGGTCATGGATGGTGACCAGGTCGGCGTACCCAACGGCCGGACCGCTGTTGAAGCGGTTGGTGTTGATTGTCGTGTCCCCGTTCACCTGTGAGGTAGAGTTGTCATAGGAATCCAGGGCATGGGAGAAAACCACCGCAGAACGCGCCCCTGTATTGAACTGGTTGTTGTTGATCATCACGTTGCTGTTGAGCGTTACAGCGGAATTGTCTCGAGACACCACATTCTCACTGATCATGATTCCCGAACCGGTCAATCCCGGTCCGAAATAGGAGCCGGTGATCGAGATCGGTACATTGATGGTCTTGATGTTGTTGGCGTCCGAAGAAACGGTTATTACACCATAGATGTGGTTAACGCCGCTCGAGGTTGAGGTGAAATCACAGTTCGTGACCGTCAATGTTCCATCCTTTGAAACGATCTGAAAATAAATGGAGCTGAACAGAGAGTTGGCGAACTTGGAGTTGGTGAAGACCCCGGTATTGTGGATCGTTATCTGGGTCTCATTGTTTATGTTGGCATAGTTCAGGTTGACGACGGAGTTCTCGTTGCCTGTGATCCCATTCCACATCGTTACGCTGTTGTTCTTGGTGAAGGTCACCATCTTGGACGCTTGGCCATTGGCCATCAAAGAACCGTTGACAATTATCTGTTGGCCGGGATCGACCTTGACTGCAACATTCGCGCCAATTGTGAGCGTCACTCCGGTTGGCACTGTTACTGTCTGGTTGACGATATACGGCGAGCCGGCCTCGGTCCAGGTAGTGTCGGTAGATACGTCCTGATAGACATAGGTCGGTGCGGCATTAGCGCCAGAGGCGCTCAAAAGTAGCGCGAATGCGCAGACGATCAATAATGCCCCCGCAATGAGGAGACCTTTTCGTCTGGCAAGTTTTCCTAGTATCAACTGATCGGAGCTTTTATTATGCGAATACGTGCCCATTCCTCCTAAATAATAAACAATTCAACAAAATGTATTCATTTAAGCTTATTCCTATAAATTCGAAGAAATGAATTAATGAATTTGAAAAGAATGAATTGCTGGCCTGAGAGGTTGGGCACAACCTATGGCCGCTAAATTTTGATTATAATCGTTGATAATAATCTCGTCGACTGGGTCTCGTCCCGGTCTTTATCCCTTCTGATGACAACCGTTAAGGCAAGATTATCCATCTACGTTCGTGCACAAGATCAAGAGCATCGGCATGGAACACGACGTGCTGGCGGAGAATGCCCACCTGGCGGAGCACAATCATGAGAGGCTGGTTGCCAAGGGCATCCGGTCGGTCGATGTTATGGGTTCGATCGGTTCCGGAAAGACGGCCATGATCATCAAGATGGCCACTCAGCTTAAGAAGAAGGGGATCGGGGTGGCGGTCATCGCCGGTGATGTGACCGGAGAGGATGATTACAGGCGGTTCAAAGAGGCAGGGATCGAGGCTTACAACGTCAACACCGGCAAGGAGTGCCATCTCGAGTCGAATTTGATAGAGCATACGTTGGACAAGATGGATCTGGACGGGATCGGTTTCATTTTCATCGAGAACGTCGGAAATCTGGTCTGCCCGGCCGATTTCCCGCTGGGAACGGATGTGAGGATGGTCGTCATATCGGTCACTGAGGGCGACGATATGGTGCGAAAGCATCCGATGATCTTCACCTCATCGGACGTGGCGGTGCTGAACAAGGTCGACCTGGCGGGTTATATGGAGGTCGATGTTGATGTGCTCAGATCGGACTATGCCAAGATAGTGGGGAACAAGCCGCTGTACCTCACCAGCGTCAAAACGGGTGAGGGCATTGAATCGGTCATGAAGGCCATCGGCGCCTCCAAATGACGGATACCCTGGCCACCGGCCTACCGGTCCGGTAGGCCTCATCTCCCAACATCCTTTTTATTAGGCGATGCCCATTGTCCTGACCGATCAGAAATGAGAATCCTGGTGGTAGGAGGGGGCGGCAGGGAGCACGCCATCGTCAAGGCGCTCGAGAGGGGCGGTTCTGAGATATATTCCGCGATGAGGAACCACAATCCCGGGATCGCCAGGTCCAGCAAGGAGATCGTCCTTGTCAGGGAGACGGACACGCAAAAGGTGACAGAGTTCGCCGTCCGTTCCAAGGTAGAGCTGGCGGTCATAGGGCCCGAAGCGCCCTTGGAGGTGGGTCTCGTGGACCTGCTTGAATCGGAAGGCATCCGTTGTGTGGGGCCGACCAAGGCCGCGGCCCGGATCGAGACCTCCAAGAGCTTTGCCCGGGAGGTCATGAGCAGGCACCGGGTTCCCGGGAACCTGGATTTCCATTCATTTGATGACGCGAAAGAGGCGAAGGCCTTCGTCAAGGACATGGACATGGAGGTCGCGGTGAAACCTGTGGGCCTCACTGGAGGAAAGGGCGTCAAGGTCCAAGGGGAGCACCTGAGGACCAAGACCGAGGTCTGTCAATACATAGACGAGATCTTCGAAAAGCACATCGGGGGGGCCGGGGTCGTCCTTGAGGAAAAGGCGATCGGAGAGGAGTTCACACTTCAGTCGTTCTGTGACGGGCGTGACATCGCTCCCATGCCGTTGGTGCAGGACCACAAAAGGGCTTTTGAAGGGGACGAAGGACCTAACACCGGGGGCATGGGATCCTACTCGGACGCCGACCATCTGCTACCGTTCGTCCACCGGGATGAGCATGAGAAAGCGGTGGAGATCGTCAGGAAGATGATCGGGGCGATGCGCAGTGAAGGCTGCCCGTATAAAGGGGTCCTATACTCCCAGTTCATGCTGACCAGGGACGGGCCTAAGGTCATAGAGTACAATGCCAGGTTCGGGGACCCGGAGGCAATGAACGTCCTGACCATTCTGTCATCCGATTTCCCCAGCATATGCCAAGGCATAGCCGAGGGCCACCTGAACCGGGTCAGGGTGGATTTCCTGAAGAAGGCCACGGTCTGCAAGTATGTGGTGCCACAAGGCTATGGCATGGAATCGAAGGCGGGACTGCCGATATCTGTGGACGAGGCGGCGATCGAGAGGGAGGGTGCCCGCCTATACTATGCCATGGTGGATGATGTCAACGGCAAGGTCCTCACCACATCGTCACGGGCGGTCGGCGTCGTCGGTGTCGATGACTCACTGGAGAAGGCCGAACAGGCCTGTGAGAGGGCGTTGAGGTTCGTCAAGGGAGAAGCGATCTACGTGAGGCACGACATCGGCAAGAGCAACATCGTCCAGAGACGGAAGGATCACATGGACTCCCTCAGAACATAAATAACGGAACAAAACATAGGGGCATTCCATGAGCAACCTGGATGAGATCGTCGCCAAGATACAGGAGAGGCTTGACGAGAAGGACACTGTCAGGGAGATTGCCATCAAGTCTTCGAGAGCGACCACCAGGCTGGCATCGGGAGTAGTCCATGGCATCCACAAGAAAGAGGACGTGGAGAACCTGATGGCCGAGACGATGGACGAATCGCAACGTTTGAAATCGCTGCTCAATGAACATCCTGACATCTGGCACTCGGGCATCGTGCAGGATGCCCTTCAGGAGGTCGCCGAGGCGGCGATCGTCCTGACCATCACCAAAGGACAGGACCTGCCTGAGCCGGACGAACTGGACATCCCCGTCACCGCTTACCTGATGGGCTTTGCTGACGCGATCGGTGAGTTGAGGAGGTTCGCTCTGGAAGCTCTCCGGGAAGGTCGCAATGAAGACGCGGTCCGGTATCTGGAGATGATGGAGGAGATGTTCCTCATCCTCATGAAGTTCGATTATCCTGACGCTATCGTATCCATCCGCCGTAAGCAGGACATAGCCCGGTCAGTGTTGGAAAAGACCAGGGGAGAGGTCGCGGTGGCCGTCAGCATGAGACGCCTAGAGAACAAGTTGACCAGTCTGGACAGGAAATTATAATTGCGGCCCTGGCTGGGGCTGGCCGTCCATATCAAAAAAAATGGGATGGGGAAACGGTTTCACTTCTTCTTGCGCGGCATCGGCCTGCGATAGACCAGGTACACCGCGATGATCAACACGATCAACGCGACGTAGAGCAGGGCATTGGTCGTTCCAAAGCCGGCCTGGTTATAGAAGAAAGTGGTCGTCATGACCTTGCCTCCTTCTTCGAACCCTACGAACGTCCCGTTCGGATCGATGTCCACCCTCAATTCGTGGGACCCCGCGCCCAGGCTGGTGGTGGTCCAATTGTATTTGACCACCTTCGTCGACAACGCATTGACCGTCACGCTGGCCACGTGGATCGGGTCCTTGTTGCTCGCGTAGTCAACATAGAAGTACACCGGAAGGTCGGTGACCGTCATATTACCGGTGTTCTTGATCGTGACGCTGAACACCACCGGGGCAATGACCTTCACGTTGAACTTCGTGTCATTGTTGTACGTGGTAACGGTCCCGTCCAAGTTGGTGGATGAGGCGAACACGTTGATGGTCAGGTCGCCGAGCACCTGCGGGGTGGTCAGGTTGAACTTGAAGACCCCGCTGCTCGATGAACTGGACCCGCTGTTGATCAGCGTGGCGTTGGTCGCCGCGAAACCGGTCATGGTCACCTTGCAGGCATATGTGCCGTTCGTTTCGGAGGCTGGGCCCCCCTGAACGGTGATCGTATACTGGGTAACCCCTCCCAGATTGACCACGTTCGGACCGCTTACGGTCGCCACGATCGTTGTGTCGGTCGCGCCCTGTACCGGCAGCACAAGCGTTGCCGCCACGATCATGCACACTACCATTGCCAACGAGATCAGCGCTTTCTTCGTGTGAACACCCCCTTCTTCACGGTAAGGTAGATGAGGAGCACGAACAGCACCATCACCAATGCCAGGAGAATCGTTGTTTCCAGGGTCAGGGTCGCCTGCGTGGATGACGTCTTATCGCCAGTCACGGCCAGACCGCTGCTCGGGATGTTGACCTTTGGCAGTTCGGGCGAGAACACGTAGTTGAATGACGTGCTGTCGTTACCCGCCGACTGGATAAGGATGCTCGCGGTCGGGTTCAGGGCCGGGGCGACCGACGTGGAGTTCGGCAGCATTGAGAACTCGATGTACTTGAAGCTCTGGCTGGTGACGGTAACGTTCACCTGGTCCACGTAGTTCCCGGTGCTCTTCAGGGACACGTCCCATCCCTGCGCCCTCAACGCATCCCTGTTGACGACCGATACGAAGTACGTGTCGTCGATGTTGCCGTTGTTGTTTATCTTGATCTGATACCGATAGTTCGTTCCGTTGTTGGCATAGACCTGCGCTTGAGTGGCGTTGACCTCGAAACGGGGCACGATCGTGACGTTGGCCAGTGTCGTCGCCACCACCGATGAGTCGTTGGCGGAGGTAGCGGTGAACGTTATCGAGTTCTGGGTGACCTTGACCGTCTTCGACGGGGTTATGGTCATCTGGACGGTCGTGACCCCGGTCGCACCGAAATCGAGGGTTACGCTGTTCTTCGACAACGTTATGTTCCAACCGGCCAGAGAGGCGGCCAAACTGTAAGTGTCGGCCAGATCACCGGTGTTGGTCACAGAGATGTTGTACACCGCTGTCTGGTTGGCGCTCAGGGTGGCCTTCTGGGACGGATCCCAATAGACCTTGACGCTGCGAGTGCTGGCGCGTTCCAGGACGATGTTGAGCAACGTATCCGCCGTCAGCGTCTGGGTGACGGTCTTGGTGTATGGGATGTTGGATCCCTGCTCTACCAGCGTCGTCGTCGCCTTCACATCATAGCTGCCAGCGGGAAGGAGGACGGAGTAAGTGCCATCCGGCGCGCTGCTGGCTGTCATGTTCCCGACGGAAGAGAAGGTCAGAACGGACTGCACCGGCAAGGCCCCAACCGAGGTGGTGCCATGGATCGTAAACCCAGGCACCAGCTGGATGTTCATTGTCTGGTTCAGGTAGCTCGTTACCGTGACCTTGCCCAGGAATGTTCCGCTCGTACCGCCGTTGGCATACGCACTGTATGTGCCAGGCGCGAGCTGGACATTGATGGAACCGGATGCCGTGGTATAGTTGGCCCATATCGCGGTAGGCGAATCGGGCGCGAAGCTTATCGTTCCGGACGCGGCCGTCGCTCCCACTCCGATCATTGTACCGGTCACTGTACTGTTATCGAACGACCTGACAGTGTCCAGATTCAACGGGAAGGTGACTGTTCCTACATTGATGGTTGCTGCGCCGGTGTACCTCAGGTAGCGGCTCAACCCATTGAGGGTGCCGAGCGTGTGCACATCGACCCTGACGGTCAGCTGGCTCGAGGGCATGTATACCCCCAGATAACCAGTGGCGTTGGTCGTTGCGTTGTACGTCGCCCCGTTCGGAGAGCTGAAGGAAAGAGAGGCACTGGCATTCAGCTGCTTCCCTCCATTTTGGACCTGCACCTGCACCAGGCTTGCGGGCGAGGCGATCACGTCGTAAGCGCCAGGCCCAGTAACGGTGGTCGTGTTGAACAGCGCGAGATGACCGGCCGTCGAGCTGACGTCCGCATAGACCCCGTATACCCCGGACATGAGATAGATGCTGTACGCAGCCCCGGCGGCAAAGCTCTGTGTCCTGACGTCCTTGCCGGTAAATGTCAGCGTGGTGGCTCCGCCGGCGGAGACGCCTGTCACCAATACCCGTTCCACCACCGGCAGGCTGAGTGCCGTGGCATTCTGTCCGATGCGGATGGTCAGCGGAACGTTGCCCGCCTGCAGCTGGTATTGGTCATTGCTGTCGGTGGTCACGTTCTCGCTGATAGTGATGTTATACTGTCCGGGACGGACGCTCAACGTCAGATCCCCAGCGGCCGATGTGACCCCTTTGACCGTGATCGCGCCTTTGCCGACCGCGGTCAGCGTTACGGTCAACGGCTTCAACGGCGCTCCGCCGTTGAACGTAGTGGTCAGGGAAACGGTGCGGTTCGTCGGGACAAGCTTGATGTTGTTGACCGTAGAGGTGTTGAAATCAGCGTAGGTGACGCTGTAGGTCACATAGTTGATCAGCGACTCGGTCATGGTGTAGGTGCCATTGATCACCAAGGGCACGATGTATGCCCCGGTGCTGTCGGTATAGAAGGTGACCTGTTCGCCCGCCTGGTTCGTAACCGTGATGGTCGCGTTCCCGATGCCTTCCGACGAACCCATGGACCCATCGAAATTGGAGTCGAACCACACCTTACCAGAGAGCGTGACCGCGTTCACCATCGTGATGTTCTGCACACCGGTCCCAGGCAAGGTAAGGTCAGCCCAATAGACCGAGGTGCTGCCTGCGTAAACATAGATCGAGTAGACCCCCGACGGGAGCAGTACCTTTGCTCCACCAGTCTGGTTTGATACCGCATAGACTGCGGCTGGGCTCGACTTTGACTTTATGACGAACTGAACCCCGTTCAGGGTGGCCGAGACCACCTGCAGGTTAGTGGCGGTCGCTTCCGCGAGAACCATGTTCTGAGTCACCGAGCCGGCGAGGCCGGTCACGTTGGCCAGAGCAACCAGCTGGACCCCTTTGACGGTGGCGAAAGAGTACACCGTGTAATTGTCAAGGGGCACCGTGATCGAATAGTCCCCGTTGGCGTTCGCTTCCGTCCAGATCTGCCTCTTGCCATTCATTATCTCGATCTGTGCGAACGGGATGGCGTTGCCATTATTGGACGCGTGCCCGCTCACCGTCATCGCGGAGTATATCGTGAGCGCCTTGTTGAGCGTCTCACCGGCGGTCAGGCTGTAGGTCTGGCTTCCCAGGCTCATCAGGGAGCTGGCCGAGCTCAGAGAATAGTTGCCGGAGAACAGCAGATCATAGGTGAACTGACCGGCGGAGCTGGTCGTGGTGTTGATCAACCGACCAGTGGTAAGGTCCCTCAACTGGAGCTGGACATTCTGCGCCACATCGCCCGAGGGCAGCATGATGACGCCCTTTACCTGGGCCGGCTTGATCGCCAGATCTTTAGTGATGTTGCCGTTCTTCGGGTTCAGGTCAACGGAAACGCTGCCGATGATGTGACCCTGGTATATGGCATACATGTTGACGGTGGCCGGGGGCAGACCAAGGAACGAGTAACCGGTCGCGGTGCTTACCTGGCTCTTGAAGTAACCGGTGGTCTTGTTCTGCAGCACGACGGTGGCTCCGGTGATCAGGATGTCGGTCCCGACATCGAACACCGAATCGCCGTCCCTGTCCCAGTATGCTTTACCGGACAGGCTGGCGGCGGTCAGATTGATATCGCCGTTGATCACCTTCTGATTTCCCCCCGCTCCGGTCGCTCCCATGGCCTCAGCATAGCTGATCGGATACGATTTGGTGGATATGATCGTGGCCAGTTGGGTCACGTTGTCCAGCGTGCCATAGCTGTAGGCGATGGTGGTGTTGCCGAACGGCGCGATTATGCTGTAGTTCCCGTTGGCGTCGGTCTTGACCGTCTGGTGCGGTATGCCGTACGGATAGTACGTCGGATCCCGGTTATCGTCCAGGGCGGTCACGTAGACGTTCGGCATTGGTTCCTTGGTCTGTTCCGACAGCACGGTGCCAGATATCGTCACTCCGTCATAGTACTGGAGGAAGACGACAGCGCTGAACAATCCACCGGCGGACAGGTCGACCGTTCCGTTCATCTTGCCGGCACTTATCAAAGCCCTGTACTCCTGCCCCTGGGTATAGTTGATGGCTACCCAGGAATCGGTGTGGTTGCTATAGTCGGTGTACGGATTGAAATAGGCCGTACGGTAGACCATCCTGAAATGGGTCATGTTCCAGCCTTGCATAGGCTGGTAATAGCTAAGGCTTCCGCTTATGCCTGGGATGCCCTGGCTAGTCAGACCGATGTCGTAAGGCCCGTAGCCCATGAAGGCGCGGTACAACATCGTCTTGTAGAACAGCGGGGTATAGTGTATGGCGTAACTGACGATCGTCATCGATGATGTCACGTCCGCCAGCGCATGCTCGGTACCGTATTGGTCCACCGCGGTTATGGTGTAGTAGTCCAACGGTGCGTTCGACAGGGGATCGATCCTCTGATCCGACAACTTCGCCGGTGCGTAGAATATGTTCTGACTGGTGGCCGAGAATGGGAACAGACGGCTGTCTACCGCGAAATACCCGATGTTGTAGCCGGTCAGGCCGCGCAGGTCGTGGTAAAGCGATACCAGCTTGTTCTCGCCGATCTTGGACAGTTCGACCCGGGCGGCCGCATAGTATGCGTTCAACACAGAGAGGTCGGTATCGTATGGCCCATAGATGGCTGGATTGTTCTTGACCACGTTGACATAGTCTGACGGCCGGTACAGGATGTGATACATCTCGTTGTAGTTGACACCGTAGGTCAGGAGCAGGTCAATCGCCGAACGGGACATATCGGTGCTGTTGCTCAGGCCAACCTTCTCGATTATCCTGGTCACCATCAGAGCGATCGCTCCGGTCTCGTTCGAGCACATCAGGAACGACCCGGCCACCTGATATCCATTCTGGAAATTGTCAGCAACCGTCGGGTGGCCGCCCGCCTGTACTGCTTCAAATCCGTAATCCCACCATGAGATATAGGCGGGTCTTTCCAGAGGGTTCGCGATGCCGCTATCCCTTTCATTCAACCATGACCATGCCGCTGGGTAATAGGTCGTTGGCAACGGCAGATCATATGAGAAGGCTCCCAAGTACCAGGTTCCATTATTAAGGTCGTATTTCGACGGCTTTAGGAAGTCTGGTGTGGCCAGGTAGATCTGCTTATCGTATGTTTTCTTGGTCTGGTTAGGAATCCCCGCATCTAGAGCGGTCCACGCGTTGGGCAGGATGACGAGACCTAGCACCACCAGGAACACGAACACGTGCCGGAACTTGATCGATTTGCGCAGGTTGCGCAGCAAGCTGCCCCGCGAACCGGCCATCGATTTGTAGAACTCGCTGAACTGGGCCCGTTCGATGATCAGCATCAGGATCCAGCCCGCCATCACGGCGAAGGCCGGCGTGGCGTTGAAAACGAACCTCCCCGCGGAGGCGGCCATGTAGATGGACACACCCGTCCATACGACAAGGAACACCAGGTACGGGGTCAGGTTCTTAGGGATCCTGACCGCTGCATAGCCGACCCCGAACAGGGCTAGCCAGAACGTGACCGCACCGAATGACAGTGCCAGCGTAGAGAACGCCGGTGCCGTCGCCTCAGATATGGTCGAGTACAACTTGCTCTTCACCAGGTATCCTTGGCCAGATACGATGGCGTTAAAGAAGTTCGGAGATACTATATAGAACGCGATCAGCGCGATGACCGATATCGCCGCTATGACCGGAAGGGTGATGGTCCACGGGTAATCCCTGGTCACCACGAATATCATTCCAGCTATGACCGCGACCAGGAACATCTCCACCGGGGTATCGAGCCATGTCTGGACATAGTTCATCTGGATGTACAGCGGCGCCATCACCAGGAAGGCGACGGCGAACATGATGCCTATCGATGCCACAACACCGAGGGAATCGGCGTTCCGGAATCGATCGACCAACAGCTGAACGATCAGATATGCCAGTATGATGATGAGGACATAGGTATAACCGGTCCAGATCATAGCCACCAGCGCGACGCACACGCCTGCCAGGGCCGCATAGAGCATTGAAACGCCGTTCAAAGACCCAAAGGACCTTAGACCTTTTTTCACCTCTGAGAAACTGCTCCATTTGGAGACCCACCTATCCCCTTTTATGGTCTGCAATGCACGAAGCAGGAAATAGAACGCGAACACCACGAAGAACAAGACCATTGCATCGTGGTCAGCATCGGAGAATATCGAACGTTCGATGTTGCCCGCCATCAGGGCGAACAGTAGTGCCGCCAATATCGCTGGCTTCTTCCCGAAGGCCGCCTTGGTGAGCAGGTAGACCGGGATGGTCGTCAGGGCGCCCCATATGGCCGTCGAGAACACCAGTGCGAAGCCGAGCCCGTCCGTCAATGTCATTCCCGTCACCGTATGCAAGAACATACCGGCTACCGCGACCGACCAATCGTACAGAGGAGGCCTTTCGTTCCTGATCCCCCATGGATAGTTGAGCATGTTGTCCTGGACGACGTGCTGACCGGTATTCGCCACGTTGTCGATAACACGCTCGTGGTAGTACGAGTCAGAACCGCCGGAGACAAGGAAACCGTTGTCAACCGAGGTCGAGTATCCAAAGTAAGTCCTGACGAAAAAGGCCAGGAATACTATTAGCACGATGATGAGCGCCGTTTGCCAGTTTCTTCCCAGCCAGGTATTCGAGAATCTCGAATTCAGTCTGGAAATTCCTGCGGAACGCTTCTTCTCGGCAGGGCTTTTCGACCCTTCCTCTGATGATGCCATCTATATTCTCCTGAGGAAAACTAGCAGTTGATGCAGAACGAGCTATTAAAACCTTAGTCCAAATATTTGGCATTTATCTCTATTGTCTGGATAGGACAATACTGACCCTTTGCGAAGACCTAATTTTTCAGATGTTTGATTTCTTCGATGTATCGGCCCGCTGCCGCTCTCGGGTCCGGGTCACCATAGATCGCCCGGCCCACGATGACGTAATCTGCACCCATCTCAAGCGCTTTTGTGGCAGAACCGCCCTGGGCCCCAACACCGGGGGACAATATCGAGAGGTTCGGTCCGATGATCTGCCTAATGGCCCTGACCCTTTCCGGACGGGTGGCCGGTGCGATGACCCCGGAAGCGCCGCAGTCCACCGCTATCCTTGCCAGCCTCTCTGCCGCCGGTGCGGTGAACTCCAATCCGCCCGGGTGGCTCATTTCCGTGACCACATAGATATCCTTGCCATCGGCGGCCTCTACCGCTGCCTTGACCGAATCGCTTCCGGTGAACGCATGGACAATGACCCCGGAAGCACCACGTCTTACCGCCTCGGAGACGATGAGCCTGTTGGTGTTCGGTATGTCCGCTACCTTGAAATCGCAGACCACCTCCGAAGAACGGGAAAGCCTGGTGATGATCTCGGGTGAGGTTGAAAGGACAAGAGGCCAATTGATCTTTATGGCGTCGACCAGGTCGCCTACCGCTTCGGCCACATCCATGGCCTTACGCTCGTCTGTCTCGTCCAACGCCAGAATGAGCCTCGACCTTTTCCGCATGTCTTCGCCTTGGAGGGGGAATGGTTGTTCCCTTAGTATCTTTTCCGTCTTCCGGGGAAGTTTTTATTAATCCGGTCGGCGTCCGAAGCACGATGGTTCAGATCAGGCGAATGCAGGCAGGGTCCTGCTATACCGGCGACCTGCCGGAAGGCTGCCTCCAGTGCAGGAAAGGATCAAAAATGGTCCTGCTGGTGACCGGACGATGCCGTATGACCTGCTATTACTGCCCCCTTTCGGAAAGGAAGAAGGGAAAGGACCTGATCTTCGCCAACGAACGCCAGGTGTTCTCTGACGAGGACATACTGGACGAGGCCCGGAGCATTGGGGCGCAGGGCACCGGCATAACCGGCGGCGATCCCCTGGACGTCATGGACCGGACGATGCATTACATCATGCTGCTGAAAACGGAGTTCGGACCTGAACATCATATTCATCTTTACACCTCGACGGTCGATGGCAAGAAGTTCCAAGCCCTTGTCCAAGCTGGATTGGACGAGCTCAGGATCCACCCTCAGGTGGAGACTTGGGAACACCTCGACCTGGAAAGGATAGCTGAGTCGATCAAGGATCTAGGCATCCCGGTCGGGTTCGAGGTACCAGCCATTCCTGGTGAGGAAAGGGGACTGGAATGCCTGATCGATTTCGCTGACCGTAACGGATTTGATTTCGTCAACCTCAACGAGCTTGAGTTCTCGTCCACGAACGCCGAGGCCATGAAGGACCGCGGCTTTGAGGTGATCGATGATGTCTCCAGCGCGGTGAAGGGAAGCGCCGTGATGGCCAAGGGACTGCTCAAGAAGGAGCGTCGGGTGGCGGTCCATTTCTGCACATCCAGCTTCAAGGACGCGGTCCAGCTGAGGAACCGGATCAAGCGCCGGGCCAGAAGAGTGGCGGAAAAGCACGATCTGGTCACTGAGGAGGGATTGCTGATCAAAGGTATCATCGAGACCACTGATCCAGAAGCGGTGGCGATTCGATTGCGCTCAGAGTTCGATGTGCCGGAAACGATGATGAAGGTAGACCCGGAGAGGAAGCGGCTCGAAGTGGCGTCCTGGATCCTTGAGGACCTGTATCCCGAGTTGGGAATGGAGTGCTATATCATCGAGGTCTACCCGACGGCAGACCGGCTCGAGGTCGAACGCAGGCCGCTACGCTGAACGAAAGGAATGGAAAAATCGGAAAAAAAGATCTACCCGTTCAGGCGACGCTGATGCTCTGAACGTTATGGTGCCGGTTCACGATGTCCCTGGCGATCTTCAGGTTGCGCCCGTTCTTGCCGATGGCGCGTCCCTTGACCTTCGGGTCAACGGTGACCGTGGCATGCACGATGTTGCCGCGGTTCTCGATGACGACCCCTTGAACATTGTAGTTGTAGAACACGTTCTTGATGAACGTCTCCGGGTCGTCCGAGTACTCGACCACCTGGATGTTCTTTCCGGTGGTGTTCTTGAGCCGTATGACATTCTCGCCGGCCTTGCCCACTGCCCGGTTGGCCTGGCCTGGGTCGACGACGAAGACCAGTTTGTCCTCTGTCTCCAGACAGTCCTTGACGTGGGTCCTGGTTACTGACTCGAACAGGGCGATGTACCTGAGCGTCTCTTCGGTGAAAGTGATCTCTGCCATATCATCCCAACGAAAGAATGTTAGATGCGCCCTTGTCGATTATTGCGATTGCCGAAACCGAGAATGGTTTACCAGCCAAGGCCCCGAGGTCCATGTTCGTGCCTTCATACACGTGGACCGGGACGCCATGGGTCTTCGACATGAGGAACTCGCTCGGGCAGTTGTTTGAAACGACCAGTAGCTTAGCCTCTCCGCTTTTGACTGCTTTCTCTGCTTGCTGTACACCGAATACCACCTTGCCAGTGGTTATTGCGGTCTTTAAAGCTCTTCCCATATCAATCATTTTTACTGCCCCCTACGATTAGGTGCATATACCAGGTTGACGGCTCCGGTGCCGAGAGTAACCGGCTGCCCCACTATAATGTTTTCTGCAACGCCGTCTAGGTGATCCACCTCTCCGGTCAACGCCGCGTGCAACAAGTGCGCCGCGGTGATTTCGAACGCTGCTCTGGCCAGGACGCTAGACTTCCGGCCGGAGATACCGTGACGGCCAATCGCCTTCACATCCCCGTCGTTGGTCATGAGGTCCGCGACCAGCATGATGTGCCTTATGTCCACTGTCAGACCCTGTTCGTCCAGGGTCTTGGACGCTTCGTCGATGATCGAGTTGCGCGCCGCTTCGACGCCTAGCACCTCGTAGATCTCCTGGATGGAGTTCGTCGAGGTCCTCTTCTTGTCCACACGGTCCTTCTCCAAAACCTTCTGGAGATTGGAGCCCTCGGTGTAGATGACATACTCGTCCATCGCCTTCTCCTTCCGGATGATGGCGCGGTGGATGCCTTCGATCCCTTGGATCTTGGAATCCTTGACCACGTCGATGATGTTCTGCAGTTTCTTGAAGGACGGCTCCTCCGAGGACAGCACGATGGTTTCATCGACGATCTCGATCTTGCCCTTCAGACCGCGTATCTTGCTCAGCCTTTCGTGGATCAGCTCCAGGGTGAGCCCTTTCTTCTCCATCTTCCGAGCGTCGGGACGAACTACGACGCGCATGTTGTTGCTGTCCGGCTCTATGGTCGCGATATCCAAGACCTTGGTCGTCTCGATCTCGGAGGCGATGCGCCTGACCTCATCCACATCGTTCCTGTACTTCGGCTCGATGTAGATGTTCATCATCGGGGTCGAAGGGATACGCCTGGCATCCACGATCTCGATCAGCCTCGGCAGACCCAAGGTAACGTTGATTTCCGCCACTCCTGCGTAGTGGAAGGTACGCATGGTCATCTGAGTGCCTGGTTCACCGATCGATTGCGCCGCCAATATCCCGGCCGACTCGTTCGGGTCCATCATGTGGTCCCCATACCGCTCGCCAGCCCGCTTCAGGATCTTCTCGATCTTGGCCTGCGGGACGCCTATGCCGTCGATCCTGTCCGCCAGATCATGGATGACCTTCTTCGACAGCTTGATGTTGAGCTTCTTGCACGTGTCATCCAGGTGCTTCTCGAAGGTGCTCGGCTTGCGCTGCTTGTCCGGGATGCTGATGTCGAACTTCTTGGCGGTCGCTTCCGGCTCCGCTGCCTTGCGGATGGTCTTTCGTATCGGGGTCCGCTTCGACTTCTGGGCGTTCAGCTTCTCCAGGACGTCGACAACCTCATCCTTGGCCAGACCGGCTGCGAGCAGGTCCTCCTTGGTGGCGTTCTCGACCTCTCCGATGGAGGCGAACTTGGTGGTGATCTTGTCGGCGACGTCGTCTGCGATCTTGCGGCGACGGAGCGCGTTGATCGTGTCCTTGCGTGCCATTACTCTTCACCTCCGCCCTCGAACTCGACTTCCTCTGACTCCTCTTCCTCTTCGGAGAGCTCCATCAGGTCCTTCTCGACGGTACCATAGGTGCCGACCTTCTTGTCCTCGATGCGCTGCAGCAGTTCGGCTTCGTCACCGAGCACTTCCAGCAGCACGTCGTCGATGTCGATCGCTTCCCCGCCGACGCCGCGGCACGGGTCGATGCCATCCTCGCCGTATTCGAACTGGATGATGCTGTCGGCGGTGTTCCTGACGGTATGGTCCTGCTTCAGCTTGAGGTCCTCCAGAGCGTTGATCAACCGCCTCTGCATGTAACCTGACCGGCTGGTACGGACGGCGGTATCGACCAGTCCTTCACGACCTCCCATGGAGTGGAAGAAGAACTCGGTCGGTGTCAGCCCGGACTTGTAGGAGTTGGTGACGAATCCCTTGGCCTTCGCACCCAGGTCTCCCTGTCGGAAGTGCGGCAAGGTCCTGTTCCAATATCCCCTCGACAGCCTCTCACCTCTGACCGCCTGCTGCCCGATGCAGCCGGCCATCTGGGAAAGGTTAAGCATGGAACCTCTTGCTCCGGATTTGGCCATTTGGACCGCGGCGTTCTCCAGACCGAGCTGGTCTCCTGCGATCCGACCGGCTTCGTCTCTTGCCCGTCCCAGCTCCTTCATGGCCTCGACCTCAAGGGTCTCCTCCATGGATCGTCCAGGCATCTGTTCCAGCTCGCCCTTGCGGTATGCGGTGACCAGCTGGTCGACCTTGTCCGAGGCGTTCTGAAGCATGTCCTGGATCTGTAGCTGGGATTCCTTCGGGATATCCTCGTCGTCTATGCCAGTGGAGAATCCCTTCACCATGATGGCGCCGATGGCGATCTTGGTAACGCTGTCCAGGAACTCGCGCGAGTAGTTCGACCCATAGTCGCGAGCGATCTTGTCCAGGATCTTACCTTTCATCGATCCGATGGCCTTCTCGTCGATCGTTCCGGTCAGAAGCTTTCCGTCCTTGATCCTTACGTAGGCGTCGTTCTCGCACTTGTCCTTCTTGCACTGCGTGCACTTCTCGCAGATGGAGGACTTGAACACCACCCGCATGTCCTTGGGCAGGATGGAGGAGAAGATCATCTTCCCGGTCCAGAATTCCTTTCCGTCCTTGATGAGCGGTGGTGGCAGCTCGTTCCCCTTCAGCCTGGAGGTGATTATCAGGGTCTGGCTCTTGTTGAAGAGCGGGTTGTTGTGCGTGAGCATGTACGTTCCGGTGATGTGGTCGTGGATGGCACCGATGACCGGACCTCCGAACCTGGGCGACAGGATGTGCTCCTGCACCTTCATCAGTATGGTGGCTTCGGCCCGAGCCTCCTCGGACTGCAGCACGTGCATGTTCATCTCGTCCCCGTCGAAATCAGCGTTGTATGGCGGGCAGACGCACAGGTTCAGCCTGAAGGTCTTCCCTGGCATGACCCGGACGGTGTGCGCCATCATCGACATCCTGTGCAGCGACGGTTGCCGGTTGAATAGAACGATATCGCCGTCCATCAGGTGCCTCTCGATGACGAAGTTGACCTCGACCGTCTCTGAGACCGTCTCGGCGTTCTTGTCGGTGACCCTGATCCTTCTTCCGTCTGGCCGGATGACATAGTTGACACCCGGGATGTAGTTCTCGGTGTGGGGCGTCGGTCCGCGCTTGACCATATCCTTCAGGATTGCCAGGTTCGCCGTGGTCACGTGGACCGGCAGCGTCAGCTCCCTGGCCGCTTCCGTGGGTACCCCGACCTCATTGATCGACAATGCGGGGTCAGGAGAAATCACGGTACGGGCGGAGAAGTTGACACGCTTACCTGACAGGTTGGAACGGAACCTGCCTTCCTTACCTTTCAATCTCTGGACCAATGTCTTCAACGGACGGCCGGACCGGTGCCTTGCGGGCGGTATTCCGGACGTCTGGTTGTCGAAGTAGGTGGTGATATGGTACTGCAACAGCTCCCATAGGTCCTCGACGATCAGCTGCGGCGCGCCCGCGTCACGGTTCTCACGCAGACGCTGGTTGATCCTCAGCACATCGACGAGCTTGTGGGTAAGGTCATCTTCCGACCGGTCACCGGACTCCAGGGTGATGGAGGGACGTACCGTTACCGGCGGGACCGGCAGCGCCGTAAGGACCATCCATTCGGGACGGCAGGACGCCGGGTCTATGCCCAGTGGCACCAGGTCTGCGTCCGGTATCCTTTCCAGACGCTCGCGGACCTCCTTCGGGGTCAGCTTGTGGCCGTCCTCGCGGAAGGTGGTCGGCTTGTCCAGGGTGATCTTCAGCTGTTCGGCGCCGCAGTGCGGGCATACTTGCCTGGAAGCGGCGTCCTTGGCGGTGTCCTTGGATACCAGGCGGACATCCATCGAGTCGCCTCCCAGCTCCTCGACCTGCTCCATCGTCTCACGGTACTCTTTGGCCTGCTCCTCGGTGAGCAACAGGCGTCCGCAGGAGCGGCAGGTTGACTGCAGCAGCTTCTTGATCTCCTTCATGAACCCGACGTGCACCACCGGCATGGCCAGGTCGATGTTGCCGAAGTGTCCGGGACATTCGTCGACCTTGTGCCCGCAGGTCTTGCATCGAAGACCCGGTTCGATGACGCCCAAATGAGGGTCCATCAGACCCATGTCGATGGGGAAGCCGTCGTCGTCGTACGTGTCGGCGGTGATGATCTTTGTGGCCGACATCTTCCTGATCTCGTCAGGAGAGAGGCAGCTGAACTTGATCGAACCTATCCTCTTTGAAACCCCTCGCATCATCGCAAGTCCTCCAGTTGAAGACGCATGGCGACCCCAAGCGACAGCAGCTCATCGAGGAGCAGCTTGAACGCATAAGAGGTCTGGACCAAGTGGACGTTGGTGTTGTTGCCGCACACCGGACAGCGCAGCGAACCGCGCCGGTCGAGCATGGCCATATGGCCGCAGCTCGGGTTGCCGCATACGTATTGGAACGTTCCGTCGGACTCGTCCAGCAGACGGTCCTTTATGACCATCGCGGCACCGTGACCGATGAGACAATCCCTTTCCATCTCACCGAACCTCAGACCACCTTGCCTGGAACGGCCCTCGGTAGGTTGCCTGGTCAATATCTGGACCGGCCCCCTCGACCGGACGTGCATCTTACCTGACACCATGTGGTGCAGTTTCTGGTAATAGATGACGCCGATGAAGACGTCCGCTCCGATCATCTGACCGGTGAGACCATCATACATGACCTCCCTGCCGGAGTGGTTGAACCCGTTGCGCACCAAAGCCTCTCGTATGGCATCTTCCCTCTCACCGGAGAATGGGGTACCGTCGATTAGCCTCGACTCCATGGAGCCGACCTTCCCTCCGACCATCTCCAGGATGTGGGCGACGGTCATACGGGACGGGATAGCATGCGGGTTGATGACCAGGTCGGGGATGATGCCGTCGGTCGTGAACGGCAGGTCCTCTGGCGGTGCGATCAGGCCGATGACTCCCTTCTGCCCGTGCCTGGACGCGAATTTGTCACCCAGCTCGGGTATCCTCTCGTCACGGACCCGGATCTTGACCAGACGGGAACCGTTCTCCGATTCCGTCAGCATGACCGAATCGACCCATCCGGTCTCACCGGCACGGCAGGTGATGGAGGTCTCACGCCTCTTCTGAGGGGTGAGGAAGTCGGTCTCTTCTTCCAGGAACCTCGGGGGTGATGTTTTGCCGATCAGCACGTCACCGCCGGTGACGGAGGTCTCCGGGCTGATCAGTCCGTCCTCTCCCAGGTTGCTGTATGAAAGGTCCTGCCTTGCTCCCCTTACGTCCGGTGGCGGGATCTCGAAGTGATCTTCCTGGCCTCCAGGGTAGCGGCGCTCCTCCGCACGGTAGGTCCTCATGAACGAGGAACGGCCCAGCCCGCGTTCGACACTGGCCCGGTTCAGGATAAGCGCATCTTCCATGTTGTAGCCGTGGTAGGACAGGATCGCGACCACGAAGTTCTGTCCAGCCGGTCTCTCGTTGAACGCGACGAACTCCATGGTCTTGGTCTGCACCATAGGCTTCTGCGGGTAGTGCATGACGTGACCGCGGGTATCCGGCCTCTTCCGGTAGTTGCTGGAAGCCAATCCCAGCGACTGCTTGGACATACCTGCTCCCATTGTGACACGTGGAGAGGAGTTGTGCTCAGGGTAAGGAACCAGTCCGGCGCATACCCCCAGAATGACCATCGGGTCCACTTCCATATGAGTATGGTCCTTCTGCATCAGCAGCTTTCCGGATATGATCTGGTTACAGTGCTTGCACTTCAGATTGGCCTGCTTGTCGGTCGTTCCCGGGTTCATCCAGTCGACATCGATCGGGGACAGCGCTCGGGAGCACTTGTCGCAGCGTTCCGGCACCTCGAAGGGGTCGACGCAAATGAAGGCGTCCTCCTCTTCCTCGGCATCGATCCATTCCAGCACGCCCTCGCGTATCAGGTCGGACCACTTGCTCTTGCCCTCGCGGATGTCCTCGATGTTCTTGCGGGTCAGAGCCAGTTTTCCATCGTTGACGACCAGCAGCGGCCTTCTGAGACGACCTTCATCGCAGTTGATGATCACCTCGTCCATCTCATGGTCGAAACGGATGTTGATCTCATGGGACAGCAGACCGCTGCGCCGGCGGTGGCGCATCTCGGCGATGAGCTCTTTGGCCTTCTCGGAGACCCCTTTCAGATCACCGTTGACGTAAACGCGGGTGCCGCTCTTCTGTCCCTTGACCTCCTTGACTCCGAGGTCCTTCAGCAGATAGGCGACATCCTCCTCGCGGAATCCTTCCGAGACATCGATGATCAGCGCGGCGTTCTTCACCAGTCCGCAGTTCTGACCTTCAGGCGTCTCGCTGGGGCACAATCGGCCCCATTGGGTCGGGTGCAGGTCACGGGCCTCGAAGTGAGGCTGGGACCGGGTAAGTGAAGATGTCACCCGCCTCAGATGAGAGGCGGTGGACATGTTGGACGTGCGGTCCAGCAGTTGCGATACACCTGCCCTTCCGCCCACCCAGTTGCCGGTGGCCAGAGCATGCAGCAACCGATGGGTCAGCAGGTCCGGGCGGATCGCGCTGGCGATCCTCAGGTCCTTCTTCCTGGCGTACGAGCGTTCCAGCTGGTACTTCAGGTCCTTCATCAGGTTGGTGAAAGCGACCCGGAACAGGTCCTCCATCAGGTCGCCGGAGAGCTTCAGCCTCTTGTTGGCGTAGTGGTCCTTATCGTCCTCACCGCGCTTCTCCAGATAGAGCTCCAGGACGGACCTGGCGATCCTGCCGAGGAAGATGGCCTTCTTCATCCGGTCGTCCTTGGTGTCGCCCAGGTGGGGCAGCAGGGACCGGTCGATGATCGACTCGACCTTCTTCAGACGGTACTCCTTTGCCTGACCGGTGGCGAACTTGCGCTCCAGGTACAGGTTCGCGTCTTCCGGGGTGAAGATTCCGTTTGGCGGGAACAGCTTCTTGTCCTGGCATTCCTCGATGTTGGCATAAACGATGTTGTGCATCTCGGGCATGGACGCGACGGCCTCAAAAATCTCCTCGTCCGTCTTCATTCCCAATGCCTTCATGAGGGCTACCAGCGGGATCTGTCCAGATGCTGCTGGCACCGTGACCATCAGCATGCCGTCGCGCTTCTTCTCGACCAGGGTCAGCGCCCTGTGGCCTTCCCTCTGCGAGAACACCTTGGCAACCTCGAGCTTCGTGCCGTAGCGCTCGTTGTACTCGACCATGACACGGTTAGGCGCAAGGTCCTCAAGGGTGATCAGGACCCTCTCTGTTCCGCCGATTATGAAATATCCACCGGGGTCCATGGGGTCCTCGCCGGCCTTCATCAGGCGCTGGCTGTACTCATGGTCGTTGATCTCCCTCTCCTGCTCCATGTTCTCTTTGTAGAGGGTGCACTTCTTTGACTTGACCATGACCGGCAGGTCACCGATGTGGACCCTTTCCGGCTCCTTCTCGATGCCGTCCTCGACGACAGTAAAATCCAGATAGACTGGGGCCAGATAGTTCAGGTTCCTGAGCCTGGCCTCCATCGGGGTGAGGTCGTGGACGTAACCGTTCGCCTCGCGGACGACCGGCAGCCCGACATGTATGGTCGGACGAGACTGGTTGTCGATGTTCCCAGTTTTCTCATCCCGCTTCCTTCCGACGCGGATCTCCACGATCCTGCCATCGGTCTTGTCCGGGTCGAGCCTGATGAACCCTCGGTCCAGGTCCTCCGCCGACACACGCAGGTTGTCGACGATCTTCTGCATCCTGCTGTTCGGGTTGTCCAACGTCGACAGGAAGTCGTCAAAGCTGGAGATATGATGATTTACAATGCTTCTTTCTTTGAAATAGAGTTCGACTAGGTCACGCAACGAATTCACCCTCTGACAACTAAGCGATAGGCAACGGTGGTCTCCGCGGTCGCGCTTCGGCGCACGATCTTGACCACTCTTCCCTCGGTGATAGGGCCCTCAAGGTTCTCCAGAAGCCTGATGCAGGCGTCTCCCTTTCGGATCTTCGGCAACTGGTCCTTCTGAATCCTCAAGGAGGCCAGTACCTTCTTGGTTTCCTCGTCCGATAACAAATAATGCTCTGGCACGAGGTCGTGCTCTAAGACGTTAAACTGTACAGTGTCGACCATAGCTATCACCTCGACGAAATTAAGCCCGGACCTTCTTTCATACTAAGTAGCGGCCTTATAAAAATGCATCGGAATCTCTCGAAACGGATGTTCACTTTTCGATCTCCCATGTCGTTTCTTTGCCTACGCAAGCGGGCCTGAAGGGATTTTCGACATGACGGAGTTACCGTCTATGATTCGAACCCTTGGCCAGCTGGTTAAAAGCCAGCTGCTCTTTCTAGGGACGCATGTTGCCATACGTCCTACCTAGCTGAGCTACAGGCCCTTGGTAGGTATGCCGGCGTGCAGAGCCGAGAGAATCCGGTGCCGTTATTTAATCTTTCTCTTCAACCCAAGGAAAACCAAAAGCTAACCTAGGTTTCCGACATGTCAAGTGTCGATATGCTATCATTATCGATAGTCTAGATGAGAACTTATTTGTTTGCGATGTCATAGAATGATTAATTGCTATCTTTGGAATCCCACCTATATATTTATACAAGAAGTCTAATCTCGCACGAGCGATTGCTATGGAGAATGAGAAAGTCTGCAGCTCATGCGGCAAGAGATTGACCGGAAAGGGTATCACCTTCTTCAAGTGCCCCCAGTGTGGTGTCACCGAGATCGGGAGATGCTCCAACTGCCGCGACCAGAGTGTAAAGTATAAGTGTGACAAGTGTGGGTTCACCGGACCTTAAGGGTGTTTCACATGGGACAGGTCGCCGCCGTTCATCACCTAATGCCAGACTCTACCGACTTCGACCTTGAAGGACTATCGAAGAAACTTCCGACCATCGTCCCAGAAGGGGTTAAGGTCGTCCGGTCCGAGGTCAAGCCGCTCGCCTTTGGGTTGAGCATGCTCGAGGTAACCACGATCATGCTAGACTCTGGAGGCTTGATCGAGAAGCTAGAAGAAACCTACCGCTCAGTGGAAGGTATCCAGAACGTTGAGACGGTGGAGGTCGGCCTCATCTGAGGCTGACCCATAAATGACTTTGAACAATACTGTAATAAACTCAGGAGACCCGTCTGCGCATGCAGAGGGGCCCATTTCCCTGTTTTGGAGCACCTCCCGACCATGACGCTTGTCGCAGTGATCGATGGATACATCGATGAACCGGGATCGCTTGGCGTGCCACCCTATATTCACCCGTTGGTAAGAGCGACCTATGGTGCGGCCAGGGACGCGGGGGCGGAGGCAAGCTACCACACCATCGATGATCTGCGTCAGGGCTGGCATCCGGAAAAGGCCGACGTGGTGATCTTCCTTACTGGCAGTGCTGTTCCTGGTAGGTACATCAGGGCGTCCCCAGCTTCGAGAAGAGAGATCGAGAGATTCCTTCCCCTGATGGGTGGGGTCAGGGTCCTTGGCGGTCCGCTGACGATGGAGGAAGGCATGGAAAGTGCCGGTCTGTTCGAGATCATCGCCAAACGCGACCCTGCGAGCTGCCTTTTCGATTACCTCAAGGGCGAGGGCCCATCCAACCGATGGAGAACGGTCGAAGAATGGAACCGATGGCTGATGATCGGGGCGGACATCGTCACAAAACATCGGGACTTCCCCCAGCCACTGGTGGCGGAGATCGAAACTTATAGAGGGTGTGTGAGATACAAGAGCGGAGGATGCTCCTTCTGCGTCGAACCGCTCAAGGGCATTCCGGTCTGTCGGGAACCGAAGGATATCATAGCCGAATGCAGAAAATTGCATGATCTGGGGGTGCGTAATTTCCGCCTGGGGGCGCAGACCTGTTTCATATCGTATCACGCCCACCTCGATGGGACGGAGACCCCGCGGCCGGACCCGGAGGCGATAGAGGAATTGCTTTCCGGAGTGGCCTCGCTCGGTGTGGACCTGCTCCACCTGGACAACGCGAACCCGGCGGTCATAGCCGCTCACCCGGTCGAATCGGAACAGATCCTCCGGAGCATCGTGCGTCACTGCACGAGCGGTAATGTCCTTGCGTTGGGCATGGAGAGCGCGGACCCGGCGGTGGTCACTGCCAACAACCTGAACGCCTCCGCTGGACAGGTGATGGAGGCGATCGAACTTATCAACCGCGCTGGCAGGGAGCGCGGACCCACGGGTCTTCCGGCGGTGTTGCCCGGCTTGAACTTCATTATAGGCCTGGACGGAGAGACCAAGAAGACCTTGCAGCTGAACTTCGATTTTCTGAGCATGGTACTGGAGAAGGGCCTCCTGCTTCGACGGATAAACATCAGGCAGGTGATCGGTATCAGGCGCTCGTTCGACGAAGGGGTCTCACACTCGGATTTCCTGAAGTTCAAGGAAAAGGTCCGCGAGAACATCGACAGACCGATGCTGGAAAGGATCGCGCCCCTGGGCACGGTTCTTCGCAGGGTGTACACCGAGATGCATGAGGGGAAGACCACTTTCGGCCGCCAGATCGGAACATATCCGCTATTGGTCGGCTTTTCCTACCCCATTGAACTGGGTAAGTTCGTTGACGCGGTCGTGACCGGTCACGGTTATCGGAGCTTGACCGCCGTGGAGCATCCGCTCAAGATCAATCGGTGCTCCCTGGCGGCGATAGCGTCGCTCCCCTCCGTCGGCAAGAAGCGCGCCGCCAACATCCTTGTCCACCGCCCTTACCGGTCCAAGGAAGAATTCATCGCGGCGATGGACGACCATGCCGTAGGACAGACCCTGGCGGACATGCTGGATTTTTCGACGTGATCCCGCCGGCATCCCGAAAAGCAACGGAATGCCCATAAATATCGGGTTGCCGCTCACAATAATTGAATGGATGAAAAGTCCTTGGCTCGTTACCCTTTCATAAAGGGCGCTTCCGAGATCGTCAGGAACAAGGGGGTTTCGCTAGCAGACCTGATGAGCCAGAATTCGTTCCCCGAGGCGAGGAGAAGAGGCCGGAAAAGGGTGCTGGAAGCGTTGAACGACACGAAGATCCAGACCAACTCCACCGGTACGGAGGAGGATATCCTGGCCGAGCTCCTCTCATATCCGGTTGCGAGGATGATCGTCTCCAGTGTGGGCGATGATTTTCTGATCAGGCGTTATGCCATGGGCGAGGCCAAGACCTTGGCTGACCGACTTTCCACCGAGGATGTGTACCTGCAGATGGAGGTGGCATCCGACCTGGGGGTCTCTTCGCAATTGGACGGTGAACTGCCTTCGATGCATTTCTGCGATTTCCTGAAGTACACCTCGGGCATCCGCGGCAAGGAATGGAAACTGGTGAACCAGGAGGTCAAGAAGGGCTACATCTCCCTGCCCAAGGTCAAGTTCGCCAGGGTACTGGAGCAGGCACTGGATGAGAAGATCGAGCACGAGCTGCCGCTACCGGTCACCGAGGCGATCATTGATGCGTTCCAGGAAGAGGTAGGAGAGGTCTCGGCCCAGGTCGAGGAGATACGCAGTAAGTACAAGGGAAACGAGTTCGGGGAGGTTCGGATTGTGAACTTCCCCCCCTGCATGAAAGCGCTCGTTTCTCAGGCACAGGCGGGCAAGAACATGCCCCATGCCGGGCGTTTCGCCATGGTCACATTCTTGAACTACATCGGAATGCCGACCGACCAGATAATCAGGACGTTCTACACCTCTCCCGACTTCGACAACAAGATGACCGAATACCAGGTCAGACACATCACCGGGGACGGGATGGGCAAGAAATACTCCTGTCCAGAGTGTTCTACAATGAGGACCAACGGCATCTGCGTAGACCAGGACGCGCTGTGCAGGTCCGGCAAGATCAGGCACCCGCTCAATTACTACCGGGTCAAGACCATTGAGATGAAACGGAGCGGAACCCAGGCGAAACCGGCGGAAAAGTCAAAGGAAGAGAAGCCAAAGAAATGATCATTTGCCCTTGAGCTCCTTCCACGTGCCCCATGCACGCTGGACCGCGGTCAGGTTCCCGACCACCGCGAACCATAGCATCATCATCTCGAACGCGGACAGGTGTATCGAACCGAACGTCAGCCATCCATATCCGTTCACGGACATGATCACAAATTGCACCAAGGGTATGACGAAGGAGAGGACGATCCGATCGGCCCGGCCCAGGAGTCCGGAATACATCCTACCCGCCCCGACCGCCTGGGCCTGCGTGCCCATATAACTGGTGAGCAGGACGCCGATGATCGCTGCCATGCCAAGGTAGGGGTTGCACCAGGCGCTGACCGCCACCGCGCCGATCATCAGTACGTCGGCATAACGGTCGAGAACGTGATCAAGGAAATCACCGCGCTTCGAGGTCTTGCCGGTGAGTCGGGCGACCTTACCGTCAAGCGCATCGAGGAGACCGGAGACCAGGACCAGAATGGAGACCAACGGCAGCAGTATCTGCCAGTTCTCGGGGCTGTAAAATGTGGCAAGTGCCGCGAATAACGCGATCACCAGCGACATCCCGGAAATGGCATTGGGGGAGAACCTGGTCAGTGATTTCGCCATCGGGGTAAGAATGAACTCCACCTTGCCGCGCTTAGAATCTAGGACCAGTCCAATGCCTCCTCGCTCCAGTCGATATTTCCGATGGCGTACTTCTCCTTTTCTCCGGCCAGTATTTTCATGATGGCATCCGCTGTCTCTTCCGGAGAAATAATGGTGGTATCGATCTCATAGACCTCTCGGCCTGTCTCCACGGACTCGACCAGGATAACGTCCAGAGCCTCCGCCTCTGCGTTCTCCGCCACCTTCCGCTCCGGATAGCCGCGGGACCTCAGCCGCTCGGCCAGCACCGATGGACGGCATCGGAGGATGATGATGAGGTCCGAAGCGATGAGATGTGACAGATGCCCGACCAGTATGGTCGTCCCGGTTGCACCTATCTCTCCAGCCGCCAGGTCAAGCTTCTTGACATCCACCTCATAGGTGCCGCCCTTTCTGTCGAACCTTTCCAACAATTTCTTTTCTTTGGCTAGGTCTCCAAGTTCAATGATCTTTAACCCTCTGGATGCCAATATCTTAGCGACTGTGGACTTGCCCGTACCTGGAGTGCCTGTGAGAGCCAATTTCACAAACGTCATAACGCGGTACACATTAAAAAGCGGATATCATGCGGGACGGAGGTTCGCTCCGTCCCGACGTCGTTTTTCCCGTGGTCCTTCTCCAAAGACCTACAAGCTGCTTCCTTCAGCCTAATCCACGGACCGTAGAGGGGATATTTGAAGGGATTCGGAGCATGCTACAATTAATCTTATATATTAACAGACCCGAAACCTCGATGTTGGATGGTCAATCCAAGCCACATCTGGATGAAAGCGAATCGTAGAATAGGAGCTCGATCATTTTTTCCGATCTTTTCGCCCTTGCTTTCCTCTCCAATGTGGGAGGACACATCTCTACGAATTCGATGCCATAATCGATCTTCATCAGGACCAACCCTTCGGAAGGAGCCAGCCCGAACGACATGTCACGACCTTCAAGGGCCTCTCTGACCTCCTCGATCGTCGAGCTCCCTTCCGAAACCGATGACAACGTCGCCACGATGCGCCTGACCATATTACGCAGGAACTCCCGGCCCTTGAGATCTATCACCACAATGTCTCCCAGATCGGTCAGGACGATCGAGTCTATGGTCTTCTCGGAGCTCTTGCCATCGGCCTTGCAGAACCTTTTGAAATCGTGCCTTCCTACGAACTCCTGAGCGACCTTGTCCATCGCCTCAAGGTCCATCCCTTTCCCAAGTGGCAGGAAATATCGGTACCACCGTTGCTTCGCCCGCCGAGGGGTGAACTCCGGACCCACCTCCGCATAGGCGCAGAAATAGACATTCTCGGACGCAGCGTTCAAGGCCTGCAGCAAGCGGTCCCGCTTGAATCCGGTGTCGAAGGCAATGACGTTGCCGAGCGCCGAAACTCCCCGATCGGTCCGGCTGGCGGCCCTGAACCTGGATCCCTTTACCGAATCGATGGCCTTGATCTTCTTAAGGGCCCGTATGCACTCGTCCTCTACGGTCCCTTTATCGGGCTGCCTCTGGGACCCGGTGAAGTCCCTCCCATCGTATGCTATGATGACTGCGGCATGCCAGACCATATTACCGTTAACCTCAGTACTGATAGTTATGGTTAGCGCTCCAGCAGATTGATTATGGATCCCGCTAATGGTTGATTCGATGCACCAGGGCGTTGGAGCTGCCGATCAGGAGATCATCGACCGCCTTGTTTCTTCGGACGATCCCACTGTAAGACTGGCCGCCATGACAGAGCTGGGAGGATTCCGCGGATCTGATCCGGAGGTGTTCCGAGCCCGCCAGGAAGCGATGCGATCGGGACCGATACCGAAGATCCTTGCCGCCCAAGACCCAGGCGGATTCTGGGGCCGTGAAGAACAATTCTATGTCGGCGGTAAATACAAGGGCACGGTCTGGAACTTCATCCTGCTCGCACAACTGGAGGCCGATGGGAGTGACGGTCGGATCAGGGCTGCGTCCGAATTCCTGTGGAGATGGTCGCAGCACGAGTGCGGCGGATTCGGGTATCAAGGTAATGCCGAAGGCAGCTCCGCCGAAAGCATTCTACCGTGTCTGACCGGAAATCTCGTTTGGTCTATGCTGCGATTCGGCATGAAGGACGATAGCCGTGTCCGGACCGCCATAGAATGGATAGCGAAATACCAGCGTTTCGACGACAACGAAGGACCGGCCCCGAAGGGATGGCCATATACCCGTAAGAATTGCTGGGGAAAGCACACCTGCCACATGGGCGTGGTCAAGGACCTTAAGGCGATCTCATTGGTCCCGAAGGACGAGAGATCGACGGCCTTGGCCAACGTCGCTTCCGCCGGGGCGGAGCATCTTCTTAAGCATCGTCTCTTCAAGAGGAGCCACGATCCGAGCCAAATCGCCAAGAAATGGTGGATCAATCTGGGATTCCCCCTCATGTGGGACACGGACGCGCTGGAAATGCTCGAAGTGCTGACCGACCTGGGATACCGGGATGAGCGGATGGAGGATGCGATCGAGCTTGTCCTGTCCAAGCGCCGCTCGGACGGCCTGTGGAGGAACGAGAGGAGCTACAACGGAAGGATCATTACCACGATTGAAAAACAGGGAGCGCCCAGCCAGTGGGTCACGCTCAGAGCGCTTGCGGTGCTCAAGAAGCTCGATCGGCTCTGATGGGCGGCAGATCCTCCAGAAAACAATTATACCGTTGGTTGATTCGCTGAGCGAAGGGATATTGATGACTAGCTTCAGGATCGTCCTGGTAGAGCCCCAGACCGACGGGAACGTGGGAGCGGTGGCCAGGTCGATGGGTAATTTCGGTTTCGAGCGTCTGTTCATGGTAAACCCATGCGAACTCACCGAGGAAGCGTTCAAAAGGGCGAAGCATGGCAATCATATCCTCAGGGGTGCGACCACCGTCACCACCTTCGAAGAGGCTATCGCAGGCTGCTTCCTTGTCGTAGGTACAAGCGGCATCATCACCTACGGGGACAAGCACTTCATCCGGATACCGATCACCCCTAGGGAACTGGCCTTGAGGATAGACGACCAGGAGGACGAGGTGGCGCTGGTCTTCGGAAGGGAGGACATCGGGCTGACACAAGAACAGCTGACCCGATGCGACATATTGGTCAACATACCGTCTAACGAGGAATACCCGATCCTCAACTTATCCCACGCTGCCACCATCGTCATGTACGAGATCTTCGCCAGTCATGGCAAGCCAAGCAATCCGAAGAAGGCGACCGAGTTCGAAAAGGACAAATTGTACCAGTTCTTCGATTCTTTGCTCGACGCGGTCGACTACCCAGATCATCGCAGGGAAAAGACCAGCATCATGTTCAAGAGGATGATGGGCCGTGCCATCCCGACCAGCTGGGAGTTCCACACCATAATGGGCGTCATCGGTGACGCGGCCAAGAAGATAAAGCGGCTCGAGAAGGCGGAAAAGGAAAAGTGACCGGTTCAGCGCCGGTATTTTCCGATCACTACGTTGATGTCATCGATCGGACCGGCAGCCGGAGGGAGTTCGGATATTCCAGTGACCAGCGCTATTAGCCTGATCGTTTCGTTGTCATCCTCCACCGTCCTTACGCCAAACTTCACGTTGGCATCCACATCAAGCTGCTCCGTCAGCCCTTCCACTATCCGATGGACCCGCCGGAGCGTGAGGTTGCTGCCTCCGGATATGTGGATCAGAGCACCGGTGCCTCCCTTGATGTCCACATCCAGCAATGGATTCTCCACCGCATCACGAACGACGCCTTCAGGGTCGGCATTCTCAGCGTAAAGGAGCGTGGATATCCCTCCATGTTTTATGATGGTCCGAAGATCGGCAAAATCGAGGTTGATCAATGACGGTTTTGTCAGCGCGTCCACCAGCCCTTTGATCAGCTCGGAGACCAGCGCATCCATTACTCCGAGGGCCTGGTTCATCGGCAGGTTGTCCACCATCTGCAGGAGGCGGTTGTTGTCCAGGACAAGTACGGTGTTCGAATATTCATTGAGCCGATTGAGCCCTATCATGGCGTTCCGACGCCTGGTGCCAGACTCGATCTTGAACGGCATCGTGGCTATCGATATGACTATGGAGCCGGCCTTCTGGGCATACTCCGCTATGACCGGGGACGCCCCGGTTCCGGTTCCGCCTCCCATGCCGGTTATTATGAAAGTAAGGTCAACGTCGTTGAACATCTCGCAGAACAGGTTGGCACAGTTGCGCGCGCACTGTTCCCCCACCTCCGGGAGCCCTCCAGCGCCCAGCCCATGGGTGAAGTTTGCCCCGATCAGAACACGATTCTCGCAACGGGTGTCCTTCAGACTGCGCTGGTCTGTGTTTATGGCGATGGTCATGGCTGACTCTAGGCCGATGCGATTCAGCCTGGTAATGCTGTTACAGCCACCGCCTCCGCATCCGATGACGAGTATCTTCAGATCAGGCGCGTCGATGCCTGACTGGTCTTTCCATCCCGAGCCAATCCCCATCTTGATTACCTCACGGAAAGCGTGTCTTCACTTCAACTCGCTGACCGCCTTCTCCAGGCGCATTCTGACATATTCCCGTACAGCATTCCTGATGGCGTCGTCTATGGAGACCGAGTCTCCGTCCTTGACGAGTGCTTGTAGTTCAACTATCTTGGTCTTCGGCAGCTCCACGGTTACCCTTCCGATGTAATCGGGCGTGGTATGCGTCTCGACGAATGTCTCGATCGCCGCCCTTATCGCGTCGGAGATGGTCGGGAATTTGCCGTTGTCCACCAGTGCCTGTAATGCTTGCAGCTTTTCGGCAGGAATCCTGACCGTGATCCGTTCGCTGTCGACCATGACACAACTCTTGTTCCGTTGATTTGTCTGACGCTTTTTGCCAAAACGTCTGACAAATTGGATGATTCACTTGAGAATATTTAAAAGTTAGCGAATCAAATAGCGTCTGACAATAATGACGACGAACACGACCAGACTTCGTCGACATACGTAGCTGAATTTTGAACAGTGTCGTATTCGGGTCAACAGTTACAAATATTCCGAAGAGACCACTTCGCAGCACTTCGATGACGATCTTCTATTGTCATGGATCTATTATGCCCATCAACCTGTCTTGAATGTCCGACCCTGGACCAGATCTATCATGAGAACGGATCTGATTCCCTAAATCTGACAAGCTCGAACCAACGGCATGAAGGCGACCTGGCCTCTGTCCAATCAATCGAACATGGAAACCAATCTTGAATCCTAACATCATGCGCAGATGCTAAAAAGCCACAGGACGTTGCGGATGCGTGGTCGAGACGTCGAAAATGCTGAGCATGGAGGTGCGTTCATGATGAAGATCGACTTTCCTATAATGGACAATCACCTTCACCTGCAACCTAGAGGCCGTAACGTCGAAGCAATAAAAGAGTTCGAGAAGGCAGGCGGTACCCACGCCATCCTCAGCCACATGCCATATGATGAACTGCCGATAACGAACGGCGCTGATTTCGAAAGGTCGTACCGAATAACCATGGACACGGCCGAGCGCTGCAACCGGGATTCGAAGGTAAAGGTCTTCGTGACCTTGGGTCCGTATCCGGTCCTGCTGATCGACCTGGCCAAAACCCATGGTATAGGGCCTGCCACCCAGATGATGAAGGAGGGAATGGAGTCGGCCGCCCGGCTGGTGCGAGAGGGCAAGGCCATAGCCATCGGTGAGGTTGGCAGGCCCCATTTTGAGGTGCCCTCCGATATCATGGAAGCCTCCAACGATATTCTCCATTACGGCATGTCGCTCGCCAAGGAGGCGTCATGCCCCATCGTCATCCACGCCGAGACCGCCACTCCAGAGACCATGGAGGACCTCGGCCGCATGGCTGACTCTGTCGGACTGGAAAGGGGAAAGGTTGTCAAACACTACTCGCCTCCTTTGGTGCTAGAGGAGGAGAATCGGGGACTCATGGCATCAGTCCTTGCCTCAAGAGGCAACGTTCAGGAGGCGTTCAGAAAGGGGAACCGTTTCTTCCTCGAGACCGATTTCATGGACGAACCGACCCGTCCGGGAGCGGTGCTCCCCATCGATACCGTGCCGAAGAGGATCAAAGGCATCGTTCAGTCCGGCATTGCCACATCGGATTTGATCGAAGCCGTTTGGAAGGTCAACAAGGACAATCCGAAGAAGGTCTACGGGATAGATCTGGAAAGACCTGGAGACTAGAGTATCTCGAACCTGTCATACTGATCACGATATTCGGTCCAAACCGCGTCCATGCCATCGACACGGGCATATGGGTGCTCCTCTCTTAGCATCCTTATGACCTCTTCGATGTTCTCCCTGTCTCCCTCAAAGACCGCCTTGACCGTACCGTCGGGAAGGTTCTTTACCCACCCGAATACCTCCTTCTGCATGGCGAACCTTCGGGTGTAATCGCGGAAGTAGACACCCTGGACCTTACCCTTGAATATCACTTCTACCCGGGATTTCATTTTATTGGCCACTTACACCGGACAATGCCGTTGTGATTATTATTTTTTCCACGGGCGGTTTTCCTTTACTGGCTATCAAAACAGATTGTTTTTATCGCCTGGCAACAAAACCCCGATATGATTTTTATAATCCGTCAGCATATGGGGATTAATATTAGTGGTTACTTCAGGCTATCAGGAAGGGAAATGGGATGTTGAAATCATTAGTCGAGGATGCACTGGCCAGGGACGACGTGCCAGTACCAAAGTTCGAGCAGGCGCCCGCGGCTCAGCCGGCCTTCAAGCAGGCAGACGGAGTGGATGACGAACTCATCGCAATTCTGCAAACGCTGAGAACCAACATAAAGATCTTCGGTGTCGGCGGAGGCGGTTCCAACACAATCAACCGGATCTACGATGAACAGATCGTAGGTGCAGAGACTTATGCAGCGAACACTGACGCGCAGCACTTGCTGATGGTCCGCGCGCAGCACAAGATTCTTCTTGGAAGAAGAAGCACCCGCGGCCTGGGAGCGGGAGCGCTACCGCAAGCGGGAGAGCAGGCGGCCCAAGAGGCTGAACAGGAAATTCGCAAGGCCGTGCAGGACGCGAACATCGTATTCGTTACGGCAGGCATGGGCGGAGGCACCGGTACCGGAGCCGCTGCGGTCGTGGCCGGGATCGCCAAGGACGCAGGCGCACTGACGATCGCGGTAACGACCACCCCCTTCAAAGGCGAGGGTAAGATGAGGATGGAGAACGCGGAGTGGGGTCTGGAGAGGCTCAGGAATGCCGCCGATACGGTCATCGTCATCCCGAACGACAAACTGCTGGAGCTGTACCCCAGACTGTCTCTTAACCAGGCCTTCAAAGTTGCAGACGAGGTCCTTACCAGGGCCATCAAGGGGATCACCGAACTGATCACCAAGCCAGGATTGGTCAACCTCGACTTCAACGACCTGCGCACCATCATGAAGGGAGCGGGTGTGGCCATGATTGGCATGGGAGAGTCCACCGGTCACGTGGAGGACCGGGCATTGGAAGCCATCCAGATGGCGCTCAACTCACCGCTGTTAGAGGTCGACATAAGCACCGCGAATGGCGTGCTGGTCAACGTTGTCGGCGGACCGGACATGACCATCGGCGACGCCCAGAAGGTAGCGGAAGAAGTGCAGAAGAAGGTCAGCCCCAATGCCAGGATCATCTGGGGTGCGGGCGTGGACCCTGCGCTGGAGCACAAGATCCGGGTGATGGTCGTCATCGCCGGAGTCCACTCCAAGCAGATCCTCGGAAAGTCCAGCGAGCAGGCAAAGCTCAAGGGCTCGGACGTCGACTTCATTAAGTAAGCCACACGTCCGACAGAAACCTTTTCCCTTCTTCTACAGTTTCTCTTTCTGATCGAACAGGAAGACATCCTCAATTCTCACCTTGAAGAAGCGTGATATCTTGAAGGCGAGCTCAAGCGAAGGGTCGAACCTTTCGTTCTCTATGCAGATGATCGTCTGCCTGCTGACGCCGATCTTCTCCGCTAGCTCGGCTTGGGTCATGTTCGTGAGCGCCCGGTATACACGGAGATTGTTCTTCATAGGTTCACTCGGGGACATTACTAGTGATGACGTTCGACGTTATGTACATATTGATAACATTGCGTTTCTAATTGTAATGTGTTAATATCAAATAGTAAATAACACTTTACATGAATGCTCTAAAAACTAACAATATTTTTATCGTGACTTCCAACATTAGCGCATCCAGACAGGAAAAAGAAGGGTAGCGGATATCACGAGAAAATCTAATTATATCTAAATCATCACCGAAATGTTTTATACACCCCAAGCCTCTAACGACATTAACCATACATTGCCAGCGATGCAGTCATGGCCAATATGTGGAGGAATTCACCTTGAAATCGTTCATCACCGACGCCCTTACCCGTGCAGGACCTGCAGGCGCAGCAGAGCCAGTTCAGACGCAGTATGGAAAACCTTACTCTCAGGATGATGAAGAGCTCACGAAGATCCTGATGGGGCTGAGGACGAACATCAAGATCATCGGCTGCGGGGGCGGAGGATCGAACACCATCGATCGGCTTTATGCATCCAACATCAAGGATGCCGACCTGTATGCGGCCAACACCGATGCCCAGCACCTGCTGGTGACGCGGGCGCACAGGAAGATCCTGCTGGGCAGGAGAAGCACCCGCGGACTCGGCGCCGGAGCCCTGCCCCAGGTGGGAGAAGAGGCGGCCAGGGAGGCCGAGGAGGAGCTAAGGAAGGCCCTCCAAGGAGCCGATATCGTATTCGTCACAGCTGGATTGGGCGGAGGCACGGGTACCGGTTCAGCTCCTTACATCGCCCAGCTGGCAAAGGATATGGGAGCGCTCACGATCGCGATCGTCACCTCCCCGTTCAAAGCAGAAGGGACCATCAGGGCGGAAAATGCCGAATGGGGGCTGGAAAGGATGAGGGCGGTCGCCGATACCGTTATCGTCATCCCGAACGACAAGCTCATCGAGCTTGTTCCCCGATATTCACTAAACCAGGCGTTCAAGGTAGCCGACGAGGTCCTCATGAGGGCCATCAAAGGGATCACCGAACTGATCACCAAGCCAGGATTGGTCAACCTCGACTTCAACGACCTGCGCACCATCATGAAGGGGGGCGGCGTGGCCATGATCGGCATGGGAGAAGGGGAGGCGGACGACCGGGTGGAGGACGCGGTTGAGGAGGCGATCAACTCACCGCTCATCAACGTCGACATTTCCGGGGCCAATGGAGTGCTGGTGAACGTCACCGGCGGAGAGGACATGTCCATCGGGGACGCCCAGAAGGTGGCCGAACTGATACAGGCCAAGGTCTCACCCAACGCAAGGATCATCTGGGGAGCATCGGTCGATCCGGCCCTGGAGAACCGTATCCGGGTAATGGTGGTCATCACAGGGGTCAAATCGAAGAACATCCTCGGTCCGAAGGAATCGAAGTCTGTAAAGGCGATGAACGTAGATTTCATCAAATGATGCAGATACGTGAGGAAAGGATTATCTAGAGAAAACTAATAGACCCCTCTTCAAGAGTGCTTAAAATGGACATCGTCGAGAAATCCTGGGAAGTCCAAGAGACTATCGAAGATAGGGTCAAGAGGATCGGCAAGGGTAAGTACGGCCGAGTAATCAAAATGGCCCGGAAGCCGACTCCAGATGAATACGTCAAGACCGTCATGATCACTGGACTAGGCATCATCCTCATCGGTGGGATGGGTTTCGCAATATACTTAATATGGAAGTACTTGCCGGGACTGTTCGGCTGATGTCCGTTTCATTGCCGGGGTATATCGTATGACTGATGAAGATAACCAGACACTAATGCCCCAGACGCAGGGCGCCGGTTCTGTCTCACTTAGCGGAGATAACGCCCCCAGCGTCATGGCAGCAGGATCCGTCACGACCTGGCCGCTACAGGTGAAGAGCAACGATAGCGGCAAGAAGAAGGTCGTTCTACGCGCGAAGATTACCCTGGAAGAGGGAGCTCCGGAATGGGAGATCAAGATCACGGATGCCACGGGGGCATCGCTGTGGGAGAGCCAAGCTGCCGGTTCACCTCAGATCGAGTTCAATCTGGACGGCCCGCGCCCGAAAGATCTTAAGCTCATCGTAGAGGCGCCCAAAGGGGCCCGTTACAATGACAAGGTGACCATCGAGCTGGAGGTCTGCCTTGGAGACCAGGTCTGCGCGGCAAAAGAGTTCAGCGCGACCGCCAGACAATCTATCCTGGTCCTAAAGACCTCGATCGGCCATGAGAGGAACGTCGCAGACGGCGTTTCCAGCAAGGCCAAGACCGGCAACACCGGTATTTTCGCCATACTTGCCCCGGGCAAGTTGGATGGTTACGTCTTCATGGAAGCTATGAACACTGACCTAGTCCGGGAGACCGTCCGCGGCGTCCGCAAGGCCAAGGGCCTGGTGGAAGGCGAGACGAGCTTCAGCGAGATAGAGCACTTCCTGACCCCGAAGCCGCTGGTTTCCGGGATCATGGAGGGTGACGTGGTCGAACTGGTCGCCGGTCCGTTCAAGGGCGAGAAGGCCAGGGTCCAGAAGATCGATGAGAGCAAGGAAGAGATCACCGTCGAGCTGTTCGAGGCGACCGTTCCGATACCGGTCACCGTTAGAGGCGACCACGTGAGAGTCCTCGAGAAGGAGAAGTGAGTATAATGCCAGAGACTATTGAAGTGCTAGTAGACGGTGGCAAGGCCACCCCCGGACAGCCGCTCGGCCCAGCGCTGGGCCCGACCGGGATCAACGTCGTCCAGGTAGTGCAGAAGATCAACGAGAAGACCCAGGCCTTCGCGGGGATGAAGGTCCCGGTCAAGATCACGATCAACGCGAACAAGACCTTCGAGATCAAGGTCGGCACCCCGCCGACATCCGCGCTCCTGTTCAAGGAGCTGGGTGTGGAGAAGGGATCGGGCGCCCCGAAGGCGACCAAGGCCGGAAACATCTCCATGGAGCAGGCCGTAAAGGTCTCCGAGATGAAGAAGGACTCTCTCATGGGCAAGGACCAGAAGCACCGTGCCAAGGAGGTCATCGGAACCTGCGTCTCGTGCGGTATCACCGTCGAGGGCAAGGAGCCGAGGGACATCCTGAGGGAGATCGACGAGGGCAAGTGGGACGCAAAATTCGGGGCCTGAACAGCCCCCGTCCCTTTACAATAGTTTTATAAACGGTAGGCCCATTTAGGGCCTACCCGCTCTGTAGGAGAGGCAACTCGTTACTACTACAGGAGGAATTGCATTGGCAGAGAAGACAACACTAACGGCCGTCAAGAAGGCGCTGGAGAAATCTCCGAAGCGCAATTTTAGAGAGACGGTCGACCTATCGATAAACCTGAAGGATGTGGATCTTTCTATCCCGAAGAACAGGATACAGGAAGATATCATCTTGCCTCATGGTAGGGGAAGGGCTGTCAAGGTCTGCATCATCGGCGGTGGCGAACTTGCCCAGAAGGCCAAGAACGTCGCCGATAAGGTCGTCACCCCAGAGGAGCTGGGAACCCTCGCCGACAACAAGAGGGAGGCAAAGAAGGTTGCCGCAGGACACGATTTCTTCGTCTGCGAAGCGCCACTGATGCCGACCGTCGGTAAGAGATTGGGTATCGTGCTCGCTCCCCGGGGAAAGATGCCGAGGCCAATCGCCCCAGGCGCCGACCCGAAACCGATGGTGGACAACCTGAGGAAGTCCGTCGCCATCAGAAGCAAGGACAAGATGACATTCCATGTCCCGGTAGGTACGACTGATCTGACTCCGGAACAGATCGCTGACAACATCGACCTCATAATCAAGAGGATCGCGGTCAAGCTGGAAAAGGGAACGATGAACATCCGGTCGGCTTATATCAAGACGACCATGGGCCCTGCAGAGAGGCTCATCTGAGGAGGGTCGATTATGGCACACGTCGCAGCTTGGAAGAAGGAAAAGGTCCAGGAACTGACGAATGCGATGACCAGCAAGAAAGTGGTCGCCATCGTCGACGTACACGGCATACCGTCCGCCCAGCTTCAGCAGATGAGGCAGGGACTCAGAGCAAAGGCGTCCATCATGATGTCGAGGAACAACTTGATCGATATTGCGATCGAGCAGGCGGCCAAGGACCGGCCGGGACTGGAGAAACTCCTAGAGTCTGTCAGTTCCCAGTGCGCCGTGGTCACCACCGATGTCAACCCGTTCAGGCTATTCCGCGAGATGGAATCGACCAAGAGCGCAGCGCCGGCAAAGCCAGGCGACATAGCGCCCGAGGACATCGTGATCAAGGCGGGGGACACCCCGTTCAAGCCAGGCCCGATCGTCGGTGAACTGCAAAAGGCAGGGATCCCCGCCGGTATCGAGGGCGGCAAGATCGTCATCAAGAAGGAGAAGGTCCTGGTCAAGAAGGGCGACGCCATTTCTGAAGAGATAGCCAAGATCCTACCGAAGCTCGAGATAATGCCGATGACAGTCGGCCTTGATCTCGTAGCCGCGTTCGACGAAGGCGTTCTCTACGGAAGGGACGTACTGAACATCCCAGAGGACTACTACAGCTCGATGCTGTCAATGGGCTCCAGGCAAGCCATGGCCTTGAGCATGAAGATCGCGTATGTGACCCCGCAGACCGTCGTCCCGCTGTTCGCCAAGGCGTACAGAGAAGCGATGGCAGTCAGCGTAAAGGCCGTCATACCGACCAAGGACAACATCAAGATACTCTTGGCAAAGGCGAACGCCGAAATGCTAGCCGTTTCAGCGCTCTCCGAGAAACACGAAAAGAAGTAAGAAAACAAGGAGGTAAGAAAAATGGAATACATATACAGCGCATTGGTGCTTCACGCAGCAGGAAAGCCGATCAACGAGGATGGCGTAATCGCGATCCTCAAGGGAGCTGGAATCGAGGCAGATGCAGCCAAGGTCAAGGCCTTGACCGCATCCCTCGAGGGCGTCAACATCGACGAGGCAATCGCCTCCGCGATGGTCGCCGCAGCCCCGGCCGCAGCCGCTCCAGCAGCAGCCGCCCCGGCAGCAAAGAAGGAAGAGAAGCCGGAAGAGCCGGCAGTCACTGAGGAAGAGGCCGCAGCCGGTCTCTCCGCCCTGTTCGGTTAAACGAACTGGTGCCTCAGAGGCGCTTCAAACCCCGGGGCGAAAGCCCCCAAATCCCTTCATCTGTTTTTTACATCCCAACTGAAGCGGGGATGCCATCGAGGTCATGCAACATCGTTCATGACCCGAGGAAATCTGGAATTTAGAGGCGGGGATTCTAACAACCTATTTCTAATGCATACACATTTTCATTGAATGTTTGAAATGAAGCTCATCGACATCTACAAGCTTGCGGTCCAGATGGGGATGGACGCCGATCTGCGAACGAAAGAGGAGATAGAGGTGGAGCTGAAGCGGGTCGGCGAACGCTACAAGAAGATGGACCCGACCGACCAGGAGCTGTTCGATAGGGACCAGCTATGGAACCCGTATGCCGATTCTCGTCTTCTCCATGGCGACCCTTCGACAGAGGTGGAAGGGGTCCTCTGGGGCATCGATATCGGGACGGGCGAGATAATGCTCGCCGACCGGTTGCGGGAGAAAGGCAAGCGTATCGATGCCACCATCAGCCATCATCCGAACGGCTATGCCCACGCCAATTTCTATGAGGTCATGCATGTGCAGGAGACGCTGATGCAGCAGGCCGGCATCTCCATCAATGTGGCTGAGGACATCGTCTCTCCGAGGATCCGGGAGGTGCACAACGCCATCGCCTCCGGCAACCACGAGCAGACGGTCGATGCGGCGCGCCTGATGAACATGCCGTTGATGTGCCTGCACCAGCCAACGGATATCCTGGTCCAGCGCTTCCTGCAGGACCTGATTGAGGAGAAGAGGCCGGAACGCGTCGAGGATGTCCTCAAGGTGCTGTCGTCGCTACCCGAGATGCGTTACGCGATCAGCCACAACAACCCTCCAGAGGTTTGGGTGGGTGACCGGTCGCGCCATACGGGCAAGATATCGGTCAAGATGTGCGGGGGCACCGCCTACCCAAAGGACGTCTATGAGAAACTGGCCCAAGCGGGCGTCGGCACGGTCATCTGCATGCACGTCCCGGAGAGCCACATAGAGGAGGCCCGCAAGAACCATGTGAACATCATCATATCCGGCCACATGGCATCGGATTCGCTTGGCGTGAACCTGTTCGCCGACCGGGTCGAACAGAACGGGGTGGAGATAACTCCCTGCTCCGGCTTCATCAGGGTAAAGAGGAGTGGAAATTGAGACAGGTCGCCCCCCGCAAACTGTTCAAGGATGAATCGAAGCTGTCCTTCGACTATGTGCCAGAGAAGCTGGTCCACAGGGAGCGGCAGCTGGACAAATTGTGGATGATCTTCCGGCCGGTGCTGGAAGGTGCCATGTCACAGACGGCGTTCCTGATCGGCAATGTCGGTACCGGGAAGACCGCCACATCGAAGAGGTTCTGCATCGACCTGAAGAAGCAGGGCGGCGAGCAGGGGCGGGTCATCGATTATATCATCATCAATTGCCGGCAGCGCAACTCGGAGAGCGCGGTGCTCCAACGTCTGGTCACCCACTTCGACGAACACTACCCGGACCGGGGTTTCAGCATCGCGGAGATGCTGCGGGCCATCCGGAAGCACCTGGAAAAGAACAAGATGCACCTGGTGGTGGTGCTGGACGAGGCGGACATCCTGATCAGGAAGGGAGCCAGCGACCTCATCTATCAGCTTTCCCGGTTCGACGAGGAGACCGTCGGTGCCAGACCTTCCCTCTCATTGATCCTGGTCTCCCAGAAGTACGTTCTGGACCTGCTCGATCCGGCCGCCTTCTCGACCTTCCGTCGGGCCAACGCGATCCAGTTCGACAAGTACAACACCGAGGAGCTGCGGGACATAGTCGCCGACAGGGTCGAGCTGGCATTCCATCAGGGAATGGTCAGGAGGGACTCGATCGACCTGGTCGCGGACATCGCCTCGGAATGGGGCGACGCCCGGTTCGCCATCGAACTGCTTGACCGCGCTGGGATGATGGCCGAGGAAGAGAGCGCTCCGGCGGTCGGTCCGGAGCACGTCCGTGCGGCCAAGGCGCTGACCTATTCCATCGTCACGGAGAGCAAGGTGGACCAGCTCGACCGGCAGCGCAAGATCGTGCTCTTGGCTGTGGCCAGGGCGATGAGGGACGAGGCCTACGTGACCACCGGCGATGCGGAGAAGGTCTATAAAGTGGTCGCCGAGGAGTACGGAGAAAAACCGCGGGCGCATACCCAGTTCTGGGCATATATCCAGGGGATCGCGAACGAGGGGATCGTCCAGACGAAGGTGTCAGGCGACGCCGCCGGAGGACGGACCACCTACATATCCATCCCGGACGTGCCGACCAAGGTGCTAAAAGAGATGCTGGAGAAGATGCTCACCATCGAGTGACCGGGGCAAACATATTCTACGGGGGAGTGGCTTCTTCAGGGCATGAAGAGGACCCCATTGTATGACTGGCACGTCTCTTCCGGAGCCCGCATGATCGACTTCGGCGGATGGGAGATGCCGCTGCAGTACACCGGCATTGCCGATGAGCACATCAATGTGCGAAAGCGGGTAGGCATCTTCGACGTTTCCCACATGGGGGACATCATCATCCGGGGGGAAGGGGCCGGGTCACTGGTAAACCGTCTGATGACCAACGATCCCGCAGGAATGCCGGTAGGCAAAGGCATCTATGGCCATATCCTCAACGATGAGGGCCGGATCATCGACGATACCATTGTCTATCGCATAACTGAGGACGGCTACCTGCTGGTACCCAACGCCTCGATGACCGGAACGGTGTTCCAATGGATCAAGGACCATACAACAGACCAGGAAGTAATGGACGTGACCGACGAGATAGCCTGTTTCGCCGTCCAAGGACCGGAGGCGGGGGCGCTCCTTCAACGGCTGACGGACCGGGACCTGTCATCTGTCAAACGGTTCCATTTTGTCATCACGGCGCTGGAGATCGATGGCCAGCCGAAGGACCTCGTCACCGGGCTGCGGCCGCCCCTGCTCTTAGATAAGGAGATCGGTCTCGATCTGGAGGAAGCCGGTGTCTGGCCGGGAGGACCTTTCGGTGCCAGGATCATGCTTTCACGCACTGGATATACCGGCGAGGATGGATTCGAGGTGGTATGTGACTCCCGGGCGGCGGTCGCCATCTGGAACCTCATCATCAGTATGGGCGCTAAACATGGCCTGCTTCCGGCCGGGCTGGGGGCCAGGGACAGCCTGAGGCTGGAGATGGGCTACCTGCTCTCCGGAACCGACTTCGACGGCAGCCAGAGCACGGTGCAGACCGGTCCTGGTTGGGCGATCAAATGGGAACATGACTTCATCGGCAAGGAAGCCCTACTCCGGGATGCGGGCCTTCCCCTTCCCCGGTTGACGGCGATGGTCCTCGACGACCGGGGCATACCCCGGCAAGGATACCCCTTGCTTAAAGATGGCAAAGAAATCGGCCATATCACCAGCGGGACCCTGTCACCGTGCCTTAGGAAGGGGATCGCCCTGGGCTACATGATACCGGAATTCTCTAAGCCCGGGAGCGAGCTAACCGTCGCCATAAGAGATATGCGGGTGCCCGCCCATGTGGTTATCCCGCCGTTCATAAGGAAGTGAGCATTTTGGCTGAGGGCGTAGTTGAGACACTTATCGACATGATCCTGATCGGGAGCGAGGAGAGGGAGAACAAGGACGAGATCGTCAAGTACGCGTCAGACTGGCTCAAGGACCTGGGCATGGAGGTGGACATCGTGGGTGATAAGCGCTACCCGGCGATATGCGCCTACAACGGTTTCCGGGGGGTCGCCCTGTCTGGACATCTGGATACGGTCCCGATCGGGGACCGCTGGACCAAGGACCAGGGGGAGATGTCGGACGGCAAGGTGTTCGGTCGTGGCTCGGCCGATATGAAGGGCGGATGCGCGGCCATGCTGCACTCCGCCAAGGCGCTGATGGCGGACGACCTGGACTGCTATCTCCTTTTCACCACCGATGAGGAGGACCTGATGACCGGGGCGAATGCGCTCATCCGCACCCACGGCGCCAAGAACGCCAGGGCCATCGTGATCGGCGAACCGACCAACATGAGACCGGTCTACAAAGAGAAGGGAGTGGCCAGGGTCGGGGTAAAGGCCTTCGGGAAAGCATCCCATGCCAGCATGCCGTGGCTAGGCGAGAATGCCATCATGACCATGTCACGCCTGCTGGATAAGCTCGGGGCGCTCAATGCGGAAGGCCGGGAGGCGGCCGAAGGCCTGACCATGAACGCCACCACCATCAAGGGCGGGGACATGTACAACGTCATCCCGGACGAATGCGAAGTGGATCTGGATGTACGCTTTCCGGCATCGATGAGCGCCCACGAGGTCTTCTCATCGATCCTGGCGACGCTAAAAGGCGAGGATTGCGAGCTCGCGCTGCTTCACGAGTTCCCGGCTTTCGGGACCGACCCCGAATCGCCCCTGGTCAAGGCGGCGACGGCCTATCTTAGGGAAGAACCGATGGCCGTGCCCTATGCCACGGAGGCGGCGGTCTATGCCAAGGTCAACCCCAATATCCTGATCTGCGGTCCGGGCGATACCGATGTGGCCCACACCGCCGACGAGTTCGTGGAGATGGCCCAGCTGGAGCAGGCCGTTCAGTTATACATCCACCTTGCCAAGACCCTGATTCAGGGGTAGACCCGGGAAACCGTCCGAGGGAACGGTATGGCATCCCGTATGTGCTCCAGCTTGCACACCCAGCGCACTATGCGCTCCACCCCGAGCCCGAACCCGGAATGCGGCACGGAGCCGTATTTCCTCAGGTCCAGGTACCACTGGTACGAATCGACCGGTACGCATTGGGATTCCAGCCTCTCCAAAATCTTGGTCAGGTCTGTCTCCCTTTCCGATCCGCCGATGATCTCCCCGTAACCCTCGGGGGCCAGCAGGTCGGCGCACTTGTACGTGCGCGGGTCGTCCGGATCTTCCTTCATGTAGAACGCCTTGCACTCCTTGGGGAAGTTTGTTATGAAAGTAGGTAGCGACTCGTCGGCCGTCACCGCTCTCTCCTCCGGCGCACCCAGGTCCTGCCCCCATTCGATACTGAAGTCCTTCTGTTTCAGCCTCTCAATGGTCTGGGCATAGGTGACCCGGTTGAACGGAGGAACGATCAACTTGAGCTGATCGACATCCCTGCCGACCAGCTTGAGCTCGTCTCGCCTCTCATCGACGATCTTTGCGATCATCGCCGAAACCAGCTCTTCCTGGATCTTCATGTTGCCGGCGTTGTCCGTCCATGCTTCCTCCAGCTCGAGGTGCCAGTATTCAGTCAGATGCCTGGTGGTCCGGGACTTCTCGGCCCGGAAGGAGGGAGTGATGGAATAGACCCTTTCCAGGGAATAGATGAGAGCCTCCAGGTACATTTGTGCGCTCTGGCTCAGGTACGCCTCCCGATCGAAATATTTGAGTTTGAACAGTGTGACCCCGCCCTCGCAGGCATTCTGGGTGAAGATCGGGGGAGTGACCTCGGTGAAACCCTGTTCGTCCAGCCACTCGCGGGCACCTTTCATGGCGCTGCTCTTGATCTTCATCACCGCGTTCTGCTCGCGCGATCTTATCCAGAGGTGCCGGTTGTCGAGGAGAAGCTCCTCGCTCTGGTACTCGGTGATCGGGAAAGGTTGCGAAGGACCGACAAGCGTGAACCCGGTAGCCCTGATCTCATAACCGCCGGGAGCCCTCTTGTCCTCTGCCAGAGTTCCCTGTACCGTGACCGATGATTCGATGGCGGAGGCAACTGACTGGTCGAAATCCCCGTCCGGCAGAGCCCCCTTCTTCACCGTGACCTGGATTATGCCGGTGGAATCCCTCACCACGGCGAAGACGATCTTGCCGCTACTCCTGGTGCGGTATATCCAGCCCCTAACGGCGGTCTCTGCCCCAACGACCGGGGAGTCCAGCAGCTGTTTTATCGGCACAGGGGAACTCATCTAAATACCCACCAGGGTTACAAATGGCACTCTACTATCTTTTTATTTCGGTGGACCTGGCCACATCTTATTAATATCCGTTGTCAGGATGGAACGTTATGCGCGTAAGAGAGGCCACCCCACAGGACCTGGACGACCTGATGCGCATCGAAGAGGAATCATTTCAGGAAGAAAGGTTCAACAGGGACCTCCTGGAGATGTTCGTGAACGAGGAGGAGTTCGAGACCCTGGTCTGCGAGATGGATGGAATCGTCGTGGGGTATGCCACCGCCTACACTGAGCCGGGGGTCAAGAGCCGCGTTCTATCGCTGGCCGTGGATAAGAGGCATCGAGGAAGGGGGATCGGAGTTGAACTGATGAGGGAGATCGAACACCGCGCAAGGACTTTGAGATCAAACTCTGTTTCCCTTGAGGTACGCGTCACCAACGAAGTGGCGGTGAACCTCTACCTGAAGGAAGGATACCGTATCAAAGGGACCATTCCTGACTACTATTCCAAGGGAGAGGACGCATTCTACATGGAGAAGAAGCTATAGATCGACGGGTTTTCTGAGATTCCGGACAGCGATTTGTCTAGCCGCCTGAAAAATAGAAGATAACCGGCCGCCCTTTAATGATTGTAACCTTTTATGGGTATTTTGATGGCATATCTGGGTGCGTTTTGTGAAATATCAATAGACCTCGGAAACCATTAAGTAATAGACCTATTATTGGTGGTTGTCATCAACACTCGCAGATTGTTGGCTAGGGGTGCGTAAATGGAAGAGTCACTTTGCAACGTCGAGTTCCTTAAGAACAATAACACTTACATTGCCCGTGTACAAAGCGACCTTGGTGGCCTCAGGGAGTACCAAAGTTCTAACCTAGAGGAAGTCCTCGAACAGGTCATCATCGACCTTCAAGAGGAGTTCGAGACCTCCATCTGAGCGTGCCAGGCCAAGAAAGCGGGCCACGGTCTTCTGGAGGCAGATGCTTCTGGATAACTTGGGCTCCATCCATTAGGAGGGGTTCAGGTGCAAGAAAAGGAAGGTAACGAGATTGATACGGTAATGTCCTCTTACTACGGGGAGGAGCAGGTTACTGCGATTATTAACCTCAAGGTCGATACCAAGGCCGCAGACACGATCGCGGAAAAGGTGGCCAAGTATGCCCTTGTGGAGGATGTCTTCCTGGTCACTGGTGATACTGATATCGTTGTCAAGACCAAGTTCCACAACTATAATCAGCTCAAGAGGTTCCTTGTGGACGAGATCTCGAACATCGATGGAGTGAAGGACACGAAGACTCTGATGGTGGTCACGACCTTCAAGGAAAGGGGAAAGATCGTAGCTGAATCGCAGGAGCCGAACAAATAGGCTTCATGGTGCAAATTAGTCTCAAGAGGTGTTAACATGGTAGTAGTTGATGTCAAGCAAAAGATGGGTCAAATTTTGGAAGTATTGGACCAGTTGGCCGAGGATACGTCGGTCCCTCGGAACATCAGGCGCGGAGCCACAGAGGCAAAGGCAAAGCTGGAGCAGAGCGCAGCCTTGGATGTCCGGGTGGCCGGGGCGATCGGAAAGCTGGACGATCTGGCGAACGACCCGAACATACCGATGCATGGAAGGACCATCATCTATCGCATCATCACCGAGCTGGAGAACCTGCTCGCGGCAGCTCCGAAGTGAGGACATATTTCTTCGAACAAACTGATTAGCCTCCAGGGGCCATCTTCCGGCAAATGCTGGCAGTGTCTTGGGTCAGAAAAGATTAAGATATTGTGCTGGATTTGGTAGCGCACAGGCGGCCATAGTCTAGTGGTTAGGACTGAAGCTTCCCAAGCTTCGAACTCGGGTTCGAATCCCGGTGGCCGCACTTTTTATCTTATCCATTCAGCTGATCTTAGGATCATAGGCCTTTTTGCCATTACCGAAAACGGTATACCATGTTTTGAATGTAACATGATAGGAGAAATCTAGGTCAGGCAACGGACCTACTATAATAGTTTGGCGATTTCGTTTTGTAAAATTTATTATTAATTAATTGCATATTTTAGACAATATGAACTGTTCAGGAACTATATGATAACAAATTTCCATATAATTTTGTTTATAATGTATGATCGAATCTCCTGAACAGGGGAGAATAATGGAAGAGACCCTTGTCGAGGGTGATGTTCTCTGCCATCAGATCAGTTGCAATCAACATCTCGGGATCCATTTTTGATCCAGATGTTCAGGCTGTATGCCTCATTGAGCGATTTCTTCCGATCGCTAGCATACGAGACAGACCCTGCGACGATCATCGAGATCGTTGTGGTGGCAGTCTCCATCCAGTCTGATCAGTGCAACGTAACGAAAAAGGAGATGAAAATATTAGGATGGGATCAACATTGAAGAGGGACAAGTTCGGGACGGCTGTCACCAGGACAGCTGTTCCGGTCGCACCGGGACCGGCTACGACGGTGGCCTTGTCCGTTTTTAACAGCATAGCGAACAAAGCAAGGGACAACGCTTGGAAGATCGGCGATCAGGCGATGAAAAAGGGCGCCTTCGAGATTGCCTCGGGAATAACGAGAGGTTGTTTCGAATGAGATTCTTCAACAAGCACCGATTGAAAAACTACGCCCTGATGCTCGGATCCATAGTGATCGTCATTTCATTGCTGTCCGTAAGTTTGCAGGTCACCAGTGCCGTCCCGAGCTATAACTATAAGATCGTCGGCTCGAAGGTTCTTAGCTCGACCGGGGCGGTTGTCTATACAGGAACCAACTTCGGCAAGGCGCTTACCTGGACCATGGGCCAGGCGAACAAGGTCACATACGTGCCCGCGGGCAACTACATCGTTAGCACAGCCATCTATACGGCCTCCGGCGCCAAATTATATGGTGATGGTGACGGACCCACCGGTACGGTGCTCAATTTCAACGATGCGTCCGCCTCTGCCGAGCAATTCGTTGTGTATAATAAGAATGGCGTAACGTTCAGCAACTTCAGAATGACAGGATATGGCAGCATAGAGGTCCTGGCCTCGCGTTCATCTGTTACAGCAATAACGATCGACCACGTGACGGCCTACCGTTGTCACGGTAACGACTACGCCTTTGGCTTGATCGCGGTAAGCCCCTACAAAATTTCTGGAGTGACATTCACAGATTGTCATGCGGAGGGAGTGGATGGATTTGGATACTTGCTGACCGGCACTGGTCAGAAGGCCAATATCAAATTCACTGATTGCTCCGCCAATTATTGTGGATATTATTCCACCCGTTTCAATAAATGGGCAACGGGATTCGATGTGTGTGAACTTGGTAGCGTCTCGAACGTATTACTCACCAGATGCACTGCCAAATACAACTTGGAATCCGGTTTCCACATGGAGTATGCCGCCTCGGTCACTGGAGTGCTGTTCACAGATTGTGTCGCATCCTATAATGGACAAAAGCCAGCGGGTTTTGTTAACGGCGACGGAACGGTAGGTCCACAGTATGCAGTAGGTTTCTTGTTCAATGCCAAGAAAATACCGAGCATCTCATTCGATGGATGCTCGGGTGTGGGGAACATCAAAGGATTGAGCAGGATGGCACCAAGAGCTACGACCCTGTCTACAGTGTAAGTGGAACTGCGCAGCTCGAAACCACAAATGGGGCGAAATGCCCCACCTTTCTTTTACTTCACGATTACGAGCGAAGCCCGACCAAATACCTACCAAACCTGGAGGAAGGAGGATTGCTGAAAAGGTCTGAGGAGAAGGACAGGATGATCAACGAGATAACCGATAAGGGTAGGCACTTCCTTACCGAGTTCCAGCGCATGGAAGCGTTCGTCAACGGTTTCGGCCTGGATATTTAGGTACCTTGGCTCCGATATGTCTTGATGGTCAAAAACTCGGTTATCCTTGGTCGAATTTTGACCTGGGTTATGCGGCCGACAATATCTTTTTCGGTCGAATTATATAGATGGTCATGTCTTGTGAGTTGAAACCAGCAATTGGTCTGCATTGCCTTTCTCAACATTAACAGGTGGATTGATGAGCCCTCGAGAACAAGAGAAATCTAACGGTAATTGGAGGATACTTGCGATTTTGGCATCGGTCGCGATGATGGTCATGTTCATCGAGATCATGCTTGTTCCGGCCCTGCCATACGTAGGAGTGGACTTCAACAACTTTCAGTGGATCTCTTGGGTGCTATCGATCTATTTGCTGGTAGGCGCCGTGGCCACCCCTCTGGCCGGACGTCTGGGCGATATGTACGGCAAGAAGAGGATCATGCTGTACGTCATGTGCATCTACATCATAGGACTGCTCGGCAGCGGGTTCTCGCTGGACATATCCCGCGCACTGCTCGGCGAGCCTTCGATCTTCGTTCTGATCTTCTTCAGGGGAGTTCAGGGCATAGGAATGGGCATGTTCCCGTTGGCCTTCGGAATCATACGCGACACTTTCCCCAAGGACAAGATACCCACCGCCATCGGCACCGTCAGTGCGATGTTCTCGGTCGGTGTTTCCCTCGGCCTGCTGGGCGGGGGCTATATCACCTCCGTCGGCCATTGGTATGATGCGTTCCACGTCGTCGTCCCGTTCTTCGCGGCACTGACCATCCTTACAATGTTCCTCATCAAGGACCCTATCATAGTGAAGAGGGGGTCCTTGGACATGGCAGGAGCCGCAACTCTGGGGATCGGCGTGTTCTCGTTGCTGCTGGGCCTGACCCAAGGACAAGAATGGGGATGGGCGAGCCCGCTGGTCCTGGCCCTGTTTGTGCTTGCCTTGTCGATGTTCCTGTTGTTCACCAAGCTGGAGCTGAGGACAAAGGACCCGATAGTCCGCCTGTCTATGTTCAGAAACCGCGGTGTGTTGGATGCCAGCGTAACGGCCATCTTCATCGGCTTCTGCATGTTCCTGATGTTCCAGACGCTACCGTTCTTCCTTGAGACCCCTAAGGCGGCGGGGGGCTTCTTCGGAATATCCGATACCTTCGTGATCGGGCTCTACATGTTCCCATCAGCGATCGCCCAGCTCATCTTCGGCCCGATGGGCGGCATTCTTTCGAAGAAGTTCGGGGCCGACAAGGTACTGATGTCCGGCCTTGCCATAATGGCCCTCGGATTCGCCACACTGGTATTCATGCATACGGATTGGGTGGGGATCGTGATCTCGATATTCATCACGGGAGCGGGAATGGCCCTGTGCATGGTGTCTATGATCAACCTCGTCGTGGTCACCTGCAAACAGAGCGAGTTCGGTGTGGCGTCGGGGATGAACACCTTGTTTAGAGTGGTGGGCGGGGCGATCGGGCCAGTCCTGGCCGTCGTGATCTTGTCGAACTACACCCAAATCATCCTGGGTCGCCCGGTCTATACCGAGAACGGATATGTGACCACATGGATCATTGGAGCCGCGTTCTCGCTCATCGGACTTGCATGCGCCGTCCTCCTTCGCCCGAAGAAAGGGGAAATGGAGTGCGATATCGCGCCCGAGGACCTTCCAGCGAAGTAGAAGAATCGGCTAGAACAGATTTCATGGATCCGATGTTGGAAGCCGCGTTCACTGCTGCAAGGCCAACGCCTTCGTGTCTTTCCAAGCTTTGGCCAGTGCGTCCAGGCCGCAGCTCGTGCATTCATGCTGAAGGCCAACCTGGTTGGAGAACTGCTCAGAGAGACCCTGGAAACGCTCCTTTTCCCCCACCCCGGTATCGATATAAAGGCACCTTGAATAACCAGCGAAGAGGATCTTCACGAAGTACATCGGTTCATATCCTTGCTCGATGGCGGAATCGAGACGAAGCTCTTTGATCACTCCCTTCAACCCCATCTCCGCCCAGCCGGAAGTATTGAACCATGTGCCGGTCACCTTCCGCTTCTCCTCTGCGTACCGCAGCGGGCTCAAAAGGGCGCCGATGCAGTCATCGGCATCCAGCATCACCGTCGGTACCCTTAGCTCTTCCTTGACCCCTTTTAATGACTGGCAGATGGCATACCCCAGGAAGACCGCGTCCACCTTACCTTCCAGCGAATTGACCCGCTCGATCACCGTGGCCTTGAGCTTTGCTGAATCGACATGTAGCGCGAATTCCAGGTATTCCTTGTGAACGATGTCGGGGTCGTTGCCGACGACCGCGTCTATCTCACGTCTCCAGATATCGCAGGCAATGATTCCGATGCGCATCTTAGAAAATCCCGCCGTAGGCCACGAGGATGGATGTCCCTTCCAGTGATTTAAACTTAGCCGGAAGTGGTCTACAGCCGTCTCCACCTGTTGTCATCGTCCGGTCCATCCCGCCTTTGAGCCTCGTCCGGGTTGCCCGATCGCCTCTCGACTGGCTTGGCAGGCGGATCCCAGTTCATGTCGTCATCGAAACGGGGGAGAGGCACTTCTATGGTGTTCACATCCCTGACGATCGTCGGATTTTCCTTCTTGGCGGCCTTCTGGAACTGGATCCCGTCCTTTTCCACTCTCTGCTGTTCGACACGAGACAGCGTCATCGGATCGGTGGTGAGCCTGTGGGTCCTCCGCATGAGCTCCAGGGATCCGAGGAAATATGCCAGGAAGACGAACAGGCATAGATACCACTCTATTCTGAAGATGAATGCCGTGGAAGCGATCGTCAGGAGACTGCCGCAGATGAAACTGCTGATAAAGCTCGAGATCGGCTTCGGGTCCTTGGTCAGGACACCGAGATTATCGTAGCTGATGGTCTTGATTATGGGGCGCAGTTCCTGCTCCGTGATGAAATATACCGTTATGGAGACGGCCAGGGCGGCGATGTACATCAAGAATGCCAGCTCGTTTCCCGAGATCATGATGCCGACCAGGGCGATGAAATAGACCGACAGCAGGACCTCGATCTTCCTGTCCCGCTGGAACAGCTTCAGGGAGGAGGGGAGGATCAGCTTGGCCATCGTTCTGTTCATGAGCGATGAGCTGTATTTGGCGAAGCCCGGAACGATCCGCCTAAGGCCTTTGTAGATCGAATCGCTGGTCTTCATCATGATCGGTGTGAGAATGCTCAGGACAAAACAGAACGTCCCAGCGAATGGATTGAGCTGGGATGCTTTGGTCAACCCGGCCGCCCCTGAACCTACCGAGGCGAACATGACGGACTCGGCACCCCTGCTGCACATGGACGATCCCATGAAAGTGGCTGCCCTGCCGGAGAAGCCCAGGAAATAGGCGAGCGCTCCGGTGAGCAGCAGGTCGCCCAGGATCACTACTGGCACCGCAATTATCACTATCCAGATGACCGTCGGGAACATCCCGGGATCTATGAGCATGCCGAACGATATGAAGAACACGGCCACGAGGGCGTCCTTGAATGGGCTGATGCGGTCCTTCAAACGGTCCGCTATCTTGGTCTCGGCGAAGACCATGCCCAGGAAGAAGGCCCCGATTATCGCAGGAACCCCGGAAACCTCGGCCATTGCCGAGGAAAGGAAGACCAGACCGAGCGCGAACAGAACGAACATCTCGTCGCTCTTTATGTTCTCGAAGTGCTTGGCGCACCTGGGTATGACCACCAGTGCCAGGAATATGAAGAAGGAGTAGAAGGCCAGCACACCGACGATCATCGTTGTGAGCGTCAGGGGGTTGTCGCTCCCGCTCTTGAACAGCAATCCGCCTGCGATGGTCATCAGGATCATGGAGAGGAAATCCTCCACCACGACCATGCCCAGCAGGAACTCGGTCTCGGGATTGGACATCTTCTGAAGTTCCATCAGGGACTGGCCGGTGATGGCGGCGGAACCCATGGCGATGACACCAGCCAGGAACACTGTGTCCACGATGGGCCAGCCAAGGGCCATGCCTATGAGTATGCCAAGGAAGAAATCGATGCCGGTATTGATCAGAGCGAGGAGGAATGCCGACGATTTGGTCTTCCTCAGCTTGCTGACGCTGAACTCCAGACCGACAAAGAACATGAGGAGCGTCAGGCCCAGCGTGGAAAGGTATGAAACGAAGCTAGTGTCCTTCATCAATCCATCATACTGGAAACCGAAGATGTTGAAATGGATGAAAGGGCCGATCAGGACGCCAGCTACTATGTAGCCTAGGATAACGCTCTGCTTCGCCCTCGTGGCCAAAGCGGCACCGATGAAGGAGACGAGCATGATCATGCCCACCTCGAACATTATCTCCTCTGTTGCGACCATCTATGTCTCAGCCCAGTGATGCGGACATGTAACGGTGGCTACGACTACCAAGTGGATCGCGCATTATGGATTTGCCAGTTCCCCGGTATCGCTCGACCGTTTTATCCAAGATATGCCCACGACTCGTCCAGAGTACAGGCTAGTGCATCCCTAACCATCTTAATAGCCTGAAAGATATAAAAGCGTATTGTGCCAGATAATTGTTGGACGAATTTTGGAATGGAGTCCCGACCGTCCTGCCAGCCCCTACCCCAACTACCGCCGAAAACATCATCCGCCTTCGAATGCAATCATTTCCGCAGGCTGATCAATTGTCGGGCGATTTCCATTCGATGAGCGCAGAGGAGGCCGTGTCGAGCCTGGGCTCTTCCCCGGCAGGCCTGCCGGCGGAGGAGGCCGTCCGACGCCTGAAGGAGTTCGGACCGAACGAGTTGGTGAATCAACGCACCCTGTCCCCCTGGCGTCTGCTGCTGGAGCAGTTCAAGGACCTGATGGTCATCGTCCTGATCGTGGCAGCATTGATCTCTGGAACGTTGGCGCTCCTGAAGGGGTCGACAGAGGAATGGATCGACACCATAGTGATCATAGTGATCGTGGCGGTGAACGCAATATTGGGCTTTTTCCAGACGTACCGGGCCGAGAAGACCATCGAAGCCCTTCGCGACATGGCGTCGCCACGCGCTACCGTCGTGAGAGGAGGAAACGAGATCGACACCCCCTCGAAGGACCTTGTCCCAGGGGATGTCATTATCCTTACGACCGGGGATAAGGTAGGTGCGGATGCCCGCCTGACCGATTCCTTCAACCTCAAAATGAACGAGGCGGCCCTGACCGGAGAGTCAGTACCGGTGAGCAAGGACCATGGTGTGGTGCTTCCAGAGAGCACGCTGGTCTCGGACCGGACCAATATCGTGATGGCGGGAAGCTCCATTCTGAGCGGCCGGGGCCGTGCGGTCGTCGTCTCCACTGGCATGGGCACCGAGCTGGGAAGGATCGCCCGGATGGTCCAGGGAGAGGATGAGGAAAGCCCCCTGCAGAAGAAGCTTGGGCGCCTGGGGAAGCAGATAGGTATAGGGATCGTCGGCGCCTGTGTCTTCATATTCCTCATTGGGGTCCTGCAAGGCGTCGCCATCGAAGAGATGTTCCTGACCGCGGTGAGCCTGGCGGTTGCGGCCATCCCTGAAGGACTGCCGGCGATAGTGACCATCTCCCTAGCCCTGGGCCTACAGCGCATGGCCAAGAGAAATGCGATCATGCGCCGCTTGCCCGCGGTCGAGTCGTTGGGCAGCACGACGGTCATTTGTACGGACAAGACGGGCACCTTGACAAAGGGTGAAATGAACATCACCGAGATGTTCACCGGGGAATACCTCCAGGTTTCCGGGGATGGATATGATCCGGTGGGCGAATTCTCGACCGAGAACGGGAAGATCGAACCTGGCGATGACCCGGGCCTTACCGAGCTCCTGACGGCGGGAATTCTGTGCAATGATTCCCAACTCTACAAGGAACGAGACCGATGGAAGATAAGAGGCGATCCGACGGAGGGCACCTTGATCGTTACGGCCAGGAAGGCGGGGCTGGACCCAGACGCCATCAGGTCGGCCAACCCACGAGTGTTCGAGGTCCAGTTCGATTCCGACCGGAAACGGATGACCACTGTACATGATGTTGGCGGCCGCCGCATCGCATACATGAAAGGCGCCTCCGAAAGCGTAACGCCGCTGTGTTCCGCCATCGACGTGAACGGTTCGGTCGGCATATTGGACGAAGATGCCATGAGGAATATCACCGAGCGTGCCGACGAGATGGCATCAAGGGCGCTTAGGATTTTGGCGATAGCCCGCAGGGATGTCACCAATGTCGCTGTGGACGAAACGGTCGAGCACGATCTCACGTTCCTGGGGCTGGTGGGGATGATCGACGCCCCAAGGAAGGAGGCGGTGGAGGCGCTGGTCCGCTGCCGCACTGCCGGCATAAAGGTCATAATGATCACCGGAGACCACGCATTGACGGCCCGGTCCATAGCCAGGGATATGTGCCTGCCCAGTTGCGATTTGGCCGAGGTGATCACCGGAACGGAATTGGAGGCGATGAGCAACGAAGAGCTGTCGCGACGGGTGAACGACGTGTCCGTCTTCGCGCGGGTGTCGCCAGAGCACAAGGTCCGCATAGTGGAGGCGCTGCAGAAGAACGGGGAGATCGTGGCCATGACCGGGGACGGCGTCAACGATGCGCCCGCCTTGAAGAAGGCGGACATCGGGATAGCCATGGGCATAACCGGAACGGATGTCGCCAAGGAATCCTCCCAGATGATACTGGTGGACGACAATTTCGCCTCCATCGTCGACGCGGTGGAAGAGGGACGGGGCGTGTACGAGAACATCCGGAAGTTCGTGAGCTATCTGCTGACATGCAACAGCGCCGAGGTCGCCTCCATGTTCGCTGCCAGCCTGATATACATTGACCCGTTGATGCTCCCGTTCCTTCTGCCATTCCAGATACTCTGGATGAATCTGGTCACTGATGGTCTGCCGGCGCTCGCCCTTGGTGTCGATCCGACCCCGAAGGATGTCATGGAGCGACCTCCGATAGATCCCGAAGAGCCGCCCATAACGCGCCATGCAGCCTACAGAATATTTGTCCTAGGGGCCATAATGGCTGCGTCAACGCTCATATCCTTTCAGCTGGAGTATGTGGACGCCACCATGATCATGGGCCTTTCACGGGAGGAGGCGGTCCAGAGAGCGCGTACGGTCGCGTTCTGCACACTGGTCCTGGCTCAATTGCTTTTGGTCTTCTCGGCCCGTTCACCGACAAAGACGATCAGACAGACCGGGATCCTGGACAACAAGAAGCTCATCATCGCGGTCCTGGTATCGTTCGCCTTGCAGATGGTGATCGTCTACCTCCCAGGCCTTAACACGGCCTTGCGCGTTACGCCATTGGGGTGGGAGGAATGGGCAGTGCTGGCCCCCATGGCGATGGTGGGATTGGTAGTGAATGAGATCTGGAAAGTGGTATCACGGAGAAGGTCCCTCCGGGTGAATGAATGATCGAGATCGACGGTTCGGAAGGAGAGGGCGGCGGCCAGATGCTTAGGACAGCGTTGGGGCTGTCTGCATTGACCGGTCGCTCGTTCAGGTTGGAGAACATCCGGGCCAGAAGAGACAGGCCGGGCCTCGCCCCGCAACATCTGATGGGGGTCAAAGGGGTGGCGGAGATCTGCCATGCCGCCGTGGATGGGGCAATGGTCGGTTCGACCTCGTTGACGTTCGAGCCCGGCATCGTGGAGGCCGGGGATTACCATTTCGATGTGGGCACCGCCGGCAGCATCACCCTGGTCCTTCAGGCATGTATGCTCGCCTGCGCCAGAACGCGGTCCAGGTCCGAGTTCGACATCATCGGTGGCACCAATGTGAGGATGTCCCCGCCCTCGGACTATCTGGAGCATGTCCTTTTCCCGCTTCTGCGGAAAATAGGATACGACATCGACGTGAAGACATGCGCCAGAGGTTTCTATCCCCAGGGCGGGGGTGAGATGGTGGTCGGGATGTCGATGGGAGAGCGTGTCCTTCCATTGAACCTGGAAGAAAGGGGGAATTTCCGTCAGATATCGGGCGTCTGCTTCACCCAAAAGCTACCTGACCACATCGCCGACCGCATGGCCTCCACCGCAAGGAAGACCCTTGTGGGACATACCCCGGTCAGACTGGTCATGGACCGAAGACATGGTCACTCGATAGGGGCCGGGATATTCCTGGCCGCGGAATATGAGAACACTGTCCTGGCCAGCGACGCTTTGGGCGAGAAGGGCATCAGTTCGGAGAAACTGGGGGAACTGGCCGCCACCTCGCTTGTCAAGGAGATGGGGTCCGGCGAGACCCTGGACCCCCATGCCGCCGACCAGATCCTTCCATATCTGTCATTGGCTGTGGGGCCGTCCTCCTTCCTGGTAAGAGAACTGACGATGCATTTCATGACGCAGATGGATCTGGTCTCCAAGTTCCTTGATGTTCAGATCGACACGAGATCTGAAGATGGCGTCCAGCGAGTATCGGTCGTGCCTAACCATACATGATGGAGCGCTTCTTGGCCAGCTCTTCCGATTCTCCGGTCTTCTTGTTGATCTCCTTGAGCGCCTGCTCCAATACCGCTGCCTCCTCGAGCAATGGCTGGGTGTCCAGACCGGTATGGAGGATGAGCTTGTCTATGGTGTGCGTGGCGGCAGCCGCGGCCCGGGCATCAGGGTAATCGGAGTGGGCCTCTGACAATATCGACACGACATCGAAATTGCGGTTCACGCCCTCGTTCAAAAGCACTCCGGCAAGACCGACGACGACCCCGTTCTCGAAGATCGGTATGTCGTTGCGAAGAAGCAGCTCCCTGGCGAACGGCGTCGATCCCACCCCGAAGACCGTGATGTCATCTCCTTCCTTCTTCTTGTCGATCTCGATCTCCGGCATCTCGACGCTGGTCTCCCCGGCCTTGTTGGCCAGACCTTCTGGGGAGAGGACCATTTTGCAGTGCTTGTCCTCGACCCAATCCATTATCGTCTGGGCCAGTGGCTTAAGGATATCCTGGGGGGGCTCGAACTCGGAGACGATGACCACTATCTTCTGTGGACTTCCCTGCCCTATGACACCGGAATAGATACGGACCGGGCTGTACGGGATTCCCTCGCGCACAATGGATACCGAGGGAAGGTAAGGGGAATCAATGATGGCGATCTGTTCCAGGTCCAGAAGTGTCACCAGGTAATTGGCGGTGATCGAACCGACGAGCCCGATGCTGGAGAAACCCTCTATGACATATGCGCCCTTGCAGTTGTTTCTTCGGAGCTCGACGACCTCAAAATCATTCATCGGGCGAATAACGACAAGGGGGTTATTTTTCTTTTGGCCGGAGGACGTTCCTACCTCCGGTCAGAGAAAATACTAACGTGTTGGAAGTCGATAATTATTGAGCGGGGAGTGAGGAGGATGAAATGTCCTATTTGCGGCAAGGAGATGGAACCGGGTATGATGAGGACGGACAGTTTCCTTGGAGGGGCAAAATGGTTGGGTCAGCCATACAACAGGTCGAACAAGCACACCCTCGCCAGCCCGGACTGGTTGGGATATATCAAGATGTATGGCTTCCGGTGTGCCGACTGCCGTCAGCTGGTCCTGAACTATTGATGGCTTTAAGGCAGACCGAGCGGTCTGGTAGAATAATGGCCAGCGGGACGACGACCACAAGCTTAAATGCAGACGGAACGGTTTTCTGGTCCATGAGGCCTAGGGTCACGGTGAATTGCGCCATGTCCCCCGATGGCAAGATCGCTACCAGGGAACACAGGCAGACCAGGATATCCTCTCCCGAGGACATGGAGAGGGTCAGGTCCCTACGGGCCTCGGTCAATGCCATACTTGTAGGCATAGGGACCATATTGGCGGACGATCCGCATTTGACGGTCAAGGGGCTCCCGCCGGAAAAGAACCCGCTCCGAGTGGTGCTGGATTCCCATGGCCGGACCCCGGACGAGGCCAAGGTTCTGAACGGAAATGCAAGGACCCTCATCGTCACGAACGAATCATGCTCAAGGACCTGGAACAATGCCCAGGTCCTGCGCGCCGGCGGGGAAACGGTGGACCTTACGATTCTTCTCCCCAAGTTGCACGACATGGGGATCAAGACCCTGATGGTGGAAGGGGGAGGTGAGACCATATGGTCATTTTTTCGGATGAATATGGTCGATGTCTATTCGGTTTACATCGGAAACGATATCCTGGGCGGCAGGATGGCACCCAGCCCGGTGGACGGGGAGGGTTTCACGGAAGGAGACAAGGTCCACCTGGAACTGCGATCGGTGGAGAGGCTGGGAGATGGGGTCCTCCTGACCTACGAGCGCCTGGGGCCGGGATGCCAGTGATCGGATCGACATGAACATGCCGCGTTTCTCCGCCGATGAGATGCTCGGGTCTTTGGCCAGATGGCTTCGGTTGATGGGTTACGATACCCGGTATGAAAGGGACGGCAGCGACACCGACATCTTGCTTCGGGCTAGAGAGGAGGGCCGGGTCCTGTTGACCCGGGACAAGAAGTTGGCGGAGAGAGCGGGTTCGCAAGGTCTTTATATCGACGTCCGGAACCTGGATGACCAGATAAGGCAGGTGGCGACGGCATATGATCTGGTTTTTGATGAAGATTTATCCAGATGCACAGCATGCAACGGCGAACTCGTGCTCATTGGCAGGCAGGAGGCTTCGGAGGGTGTGCCGGAAGGGGCGCTTCATTCCAACGAAGAGTTCTTTCGGTGCAAATCATGCGGTAAATACTACTGGAAAGGAAGTCACTGGACGAACATAAGGAAAAGGTTGGAAGCGTTGGACCGACCAGGTCAGGACAGTTCGCGGTAATAGTCCTCTGATATTATCTTGCCGGTGCTGGCATTCAGGATCATGACGCCCTTGACCCCTTCGATGCACCAGATGGGCAGGTAAAAGATGCCCATGTCGGACAGCTCGATCGAGTCGGCCTTCGGGGAGACGGTCTTCTTTTCCGTCATGGTGACGTGGTTCTCCTCTTTCACCACGTCCCTTTCGAAGGTGTGCCTCCTAACCACCTCCTGCATGACCAGGTTCTTGGCCTCCTCGGTGTCGATGAGAGGTTCCAGGCGCTTGTGCGTCACCTCCAGCGAAAAGACAATGTTCAGGTCGGCCGGCCAGGAGTCTACTTGATGGGTCAGCCCGTTCACCGCCAAAAGCCCGGTCTCGACGCCGAGCTTGTTGTCATCGATGTACAGCGGAGCCTTGTAGCCGAAAACGTAATGCGGGACCAGTTCCAGCCGATGCCGGAAACCGGCTACCGTCTGGGCGGCGATCTGTTTTACGTCCTCGACATCCACGATCGGTTTGACGATCTTCTCCCCAAAGTCCTGGTCCACGGCCTTATCCAGATCCTCCGCGGTAACGATCTTGGGGTAATCGTCCGCACCGAACTCGTCCATCAGGCCGTGGTCCTTCTCTCCCACGATCCTCTCTATATGCACCCGGCCGATCTCGTGTTCGATCGCCTCCCGGTCCCATACGAATGTGCGGTCGTCGACCTTTGACAGCAATGCATCGGGCAAGGGCAGAAGGGTGGCGATGACCCGCTTGCCCTTGAAGTCCTTGAAGTGCTCCATGAAATCCGAAAAATCCTTGTCGTTCAAGTCGACCAGCAATAAGAACACTACCTCGACTTCCTTCCGTTTCCCCGCGAGGAATCCATCCCGGTCGAATACCTGAAAATCCCGGGATTCAAGTATCTCACTGATAACCGCTCTCAGCGAGGTCAAAAGGACACCTACCTCACCTAATCATGCTTGTCTCATAAATACGTTGGTGCAATTCGTCCACATGACCTTGACCGTCCGGTTATCGGTCTGGCATATAAATATGGACAAAATAGTCCTGCATCGACACTGGTCCTTACCTCTCCCCATTATGGGATGGGAGTTTCCTTTCCTTCCTCCAAGGTAGGATGGGGGCGGTCTCGCCCCGAATGACGGCCGGTAGTCCATCAGCCGAATGCTGGTCCATCTCGGTCCGCCTCACCCGTGCCCTCAGGGCATAGTTGTTGCAGGTATTGGTGGCGCATCCACCGCTCACTATCTGGCTGATCTCATGCACCGTGAGATATCTGACATCCTCCTTGGCCTCCAGCAGGTTCCAGCTTACGAATCTCTCGCCCAACGCGAAAAGCCGTTCTTCCCCCATGCTCCTCCCCATCGCCCTGACAGACCGTGCCGTTTCCCAATATGAGTGGAACCGATTGGCTGTGGAGCGAACCTCATCCATTTTTTCCTGGGACATCCGGACGATGGCCGGTTCATGATGTTTCCTCTTGATCGTGTCCGGCAGGTGGCCCGTCCATTCGTCCAGCAATGAGAAATTTATTCCTACCAGCAGCCAGGCCGAGGTCTCTCTGAATATCACCTCGCGGACCACGTTCAGCACCTGGTCGAACTCCTGGAGCATCTCCTCCTCCGTCTCCCATTTTCCCTGCTTGCGCTGGATCTCCACCAGTTGTCCTTCAGATTCAAGGATGGCCTGCTCCAGGTTCAGGGCGATGGCGGATCGGCCGATGTCCAGTACCCGGTCGGCCGTTGCGTCATCGAGGGTGAAATATCCCCTTGCCATTGGGCTTTCGAAGAGACGGTCGATTATCGTCTGAGTCACCCCCGCTGTCTTCAGGACGGCGGCTATCTTGCTGAGGTTCCAGTAAGCGTGATGGAAGAACGTGCGCACGAACTGTAGGTCTTCCCCCTCCACCCGAAGGTCGCGCCTTATCCTGTTCCAGCTGGAATCCATAATCTCAGCCAGTACAGACCAGTTGAACGGGTACATCACACCCGGCAGGAACTCATCGGCCAGTACGTTAGAGTAGATATCGTCGCTCATCGCAGATTCTATTGCCCTTCCCGGCTTATCAACGTTCCCTGGGTAAATTTCAAGATGCGGGGAGGAGTATCAGGAGCGATGCGCTCTGCAACGGTACGAGGCGTGGGAATCGCCCTGCTCATCGTCGGGTTGGTGACGACCGCCTGGACGGTCTATTCGGGCCTGACCAAGTTCTATCTGGTGGTGATCGTGCCGGTCTTTGCCAGCGATAATGCTTTCGGCATGCTGCCGCTCTTGGCGATCTTTGCCGGGATCGTGCTGATCGCGCTGGCGCCGGCATTCTATGAGGATGATGACGCCCCTGCAGTAGAATCGGGACATGGCCAAGAAAGACCAGATCCCGGACGGGCCAAGGTAGGCGGTGTGGTCCTGATAGGCCCCATACCGATCCTGTTCGGGACGGACAAGAAGATGGCGCTCATGGCGGCGGGGTTAGCGATCGTGGTCCTGGCGATAATCGTTCTATTTCTGTTGTGAAAGGTATGCCTCGGCAGCCCGGACCAGGTCCAACCTCTCGCTTTGGGCTAGTTCGCGGATTTCGCTGATGATGCGAACGTATGAATGGTATTCTAGCCCGGCCCGGCGCATCTCCTTGCCCAGGACCTTCTCGAAAATGTCCTTCTTTCGCATGACGTCGATCGCCCTGCGCACCGCTTTGATCTCATCAGCGCTTAGCTGTGCCAGCGCTGAACCACCTTCAGGAAGTTCTTGAAGATCTCCTCTCCGTGCTCGGTGTTCTCCACCTCGGGGTGGAACTGGAGACCGTAATATGGACGGTCTTTCATCTTGACCGCCTCAACGGGACATGCGTCTGTGTGGGCCAGGATATCAAACCGGGGAGGTAGCACCTTCACCTCATCGTTGTGGGATTCCCAGACATTGAACTGCTTTGGCAGCCCTTCGAAGAGCTCGTCCTCCTTCTCGACATAGAGAGCGGCCTTCCCGAACTCCGCCTGGTTGGCGGCCTCGGTGGTGCCGCCGAAGTGCGTGCACATGAACTGCATCCCGGCGCAGATCCCCAGGATCGGAAATGTAGCCCGGTCCAGGTATTCCCCGTTGCAGCCCATGCGGCAGTCGTCCGTGGCGACGTGCGGAGAGCCTCCGGAAAGTACCAATGCGTCCACCTCCCCGATCTGGTCGAACGGGGTGGTGTTCGGCAGGATCTTCGTATCGACCTTGAGGTACTTCAGGACCCTCCATTCTCTGTGGGTCCATTGACCCCCATTGTCAATGACGTAAACCTTCATCGCGTGATGCAATGGGCAGGTCATTAATAAAATCGATGTCCGGCCCCTTCGGGCGGCCTATCCTCATCTGCCCGTTTCTGATGGTGCTCCCTTCGACTTGCAGGCCTTGCATTCCCTTCGCCTGATCAGGAACCCCGCCCCGAAGAGCAGAGCCAGGAAAAGGCTGCCCACTCCGAACCAGCTGCCCGTCGTCAGGATAAGGATGCCAAAGATCAGGTTCACTGCGATCAATAACAGCAGAAGCAGGTCAACGGCGTCGATAAGGCTCTTTCCGCAGCGGTCGCAAACATACATCGCCCCTCCATGGCATCGCTGACCTAATCAACCCTCCCACAGTGATCGCATCATATCTTCGCCATGAACCGCATGGTCAAGAAAAAGTATTAAGAATCGAAATCGAGGTAGTGCCAGACATGAAGGCCGCGGTTTTCGACCTGGGTCACACGCTCATCGATTACTATAGCAACTGGGAGGCACCCGAGCTCAAAGCCATCGAGAGGTCCTACCGGCTCGCCGCAGAGAATGGGTGCGAGGCCGGGCCGGACAAGTTCCAGTCAGACCTGAAGAAGATGTTGGTGGATGGACGGGTCCGCAAGGAGAAGGAATTGGTCGAGATCCCCCTGTATCAGGTCCTGGACACGGTCTACCAACGACACGGCTGTGATGTCACGGACGAGATGTTGGTCGAAGGGATGGACATATTCTATGGGGTCCTGGTCGAGGACAGGAGGCTGGTGCCGGGGACGATCGAGATGCTGGAACTGGCCCGGGACAGGGGTTACGCCATTGGACTGGTGTCGGACGTGGCCTGGGGCCTGCCATCCGATTACCCTCAGAGGGACATGGGGCATTTCCATCTCACGGACCATTTTGACGATATGGTCTTCTCCACGGACGTGGGCCTGAGGAAACCGCACCCTAAGATGTTCAAGATCGCCTTGTCAAACCTCGGGGCTGACGCCGACCGGTCGATCTTCGTAGGCAATTCCCTTCAATGTGATGTGAAGGGCGCTTTAGGGGTCGGAATGAAAGCGGTCCTTAAGAAATCGGACTATTATCAGCCCGATGATAGCATAGTTCCAGACGCCAAGGTCGATCAGTGGTCGGAACTCACGGCGATCCTGGAAGAGAACGATGCTGCGTGATCACTCCCACTCGATCGTGGCCGGGGGTTTGTTGGTTATATCGTAGACCACCCGGTTCACTTCAGCCTTCATCTCATTGGTGATGCGCGTCGATATCTTCTCCAGGACCTCGTGCGGTATGCGCGAATAAGCGGCGGACATGCCATCGATCGACTCCACTGCCCTTACCGCGATAGTGCGGCCGTAGGCACGTCTGTCCCCGTGGACCCCGACCGACTGGACCGGCAGGAGAACGGCAAAGTATTGCCAGGGCAGGCTCATGATCTTCTTCGCGGCGGCCATCTCCAGCTCCTCCTCGACGATGGCGCAGGCCTCCCGCACCACTTCCACGTTCTCGCGGGTCGGCTCACCGATGACCCTGATGGCCAAGGCCGGGCCGGGGAAGGGCTGGCGTTCTGAGACCTCGATCTGCAAATATCTTGCCAGCTTTCTGACCTCGTCCTTGTAGAGGTCGCGAAGGGGCTCCACCAGCGTCAGCTCCATGTCGTCTGGCAATCCTCCAACGTTGTGGTGGCTCTTGATGGTGTCGCGGAGATGGTCCCCCGACTCGATCCAATCAGGGGCAATGGTTCCCTGGACCAGATAGTCGGCCTTGTACGCTTTGGCCTCACGCTCGAAGACCCTGATGAACTTCTCCCCGATGATCTTCCTCTTCCTTTCCGGTTCAGTTATTCCCTTGAGGGCATCGAAGAACTCGTCCGAGGCATCGATGAGGCGATAGTTGATATTCAGCCTGGAGAACATCCTGTCGACCGCCTCGGTCTCTCCCTTTCTCATGAAGCCGTTGTTGACATAGACGGTCAGGAGCCGGTCCCCGATGGCCCTGGACACCAATACCGCAGCGGCAGTGCTGTCGACCCCGCCGGAGCAGGCGATGATGGCCTTTCCCTTGATCGATGTCTTCAGCTCTTCGATCTTCTCATCCGTGAATTCCTTGGGGTCGAACATCAGGCCTGCACCTCTTTGGAGTCCGTCTCGATCTTGTCCGCCATCTCTTTCCGGTATTTCTCCAGTTCTGTGGCAAGACGAGGATCGGAGATCGCCAGCATCTCGACCGCCAGTATGGCTGCGTTCTCGCCCCTGTCCAGGCCGACGGCGGCGACAGGGATCCCCGGAGGCATCTGGACGATCGACAGAATGGAATCGAGGTTGACCGCCCCGCTCACCGGGACACCGATGACCGGCTTGGTGGTGTAAGAAGCGACCGCTCCAGGCAGCGCCGCCGCAAGCCCGGCCACGGTGATGAATATCTTCGCATCGCTCTCACGCACCATGTTCCAGAGGCGTTCAGGGGTTCGGTGGGCAGAGGCCACTACGATCTCGGACCCGACTCCGAACTTTTGCAGCAGGGCGAGCGCTTTCTTGCCGATCTCTAGGTCGCTCTTGCTTCCAAGGATGATGAGGACAACGGGCATTGGATGGACTGACCCATTTCTTGTTTTAAAAAGTATCGGTACGACAGCGATCGGATATTGACCAACGATGGTCTAGATCAGCCTTTGCTGGCCTGGAACCACTTTGGGCTCTGGACGGCTCATTTCGGAAGGAGCGGGGGCTATCGAAAGAGATCCGGAATAGGTCCTGAGTATCTCATCGACGAGGGTACCATCGAGCTCGCCGGGTGCGATCCACTCCGCCTCCATGTCATGCGCGACTATCACTGGCATTCGATCATGAAGGTCAGCCATGGCCTTGGCTGCGGCAGTCGTCACAATGGTGAAGGTTGACAGAACACTGCCATCACCTCCCTGCCAAACATCATAGAGCCCGGCCATGGCGAAGTAGTCCTGATTCCGGACCTTGATCACGTAGGGCACCCTTCCATCCTCCTTTTTCCACTCGTAGAAGCCTGAAGCGGGAATGAGACAACGTTTTCTTTTCAACAGGATACGGAAGGACGGTTTCTCATCTAAGGTCTCCGATCGTGCGTTGAACATCTTGCTGCCGATCTTGACATCCTTCGCCCAGCTCGGAACGAGGCCCCATTGCATCTCGACCACCCTTCTTCCCTCTAGGTCGAATATCACCGGCGCTGGCTGTCCTGGCGATATGTTGAGCCGGGAGGTGCGGGCGATCGAATCCTCAGGGAGCTCGAAACGCTCGAAGAACCTGGCCGTAATGGTCAGCGCGAACCTGCCACACACGCGTTACCATAGGAGCTGGCAGGGCATAAAGGATGTGGAAGGGTGGCCTGAACCGAGATAAAAAATGGAGAAAAGTTAAAGGTATTTTGGGAAAGGGTTTTCGTGATTAGCTCTTCATGATCGCGAGCAGGAAGACCCCGACCGCGATGAGCGCCCCGATTACCGCCGCGATTATGTTGACAAAGGCGGTCCAGATCACATTGCTTATGCCAATCGCTTTGCCGTCAACGGTGAACAAGAGCGGTCCACCATACATGGTCGCGTAGATCCAAAAGATGGCGACTACCAGCCCAACGACCAGCAGAACGACACCGATGATCCTGCTCTTGCCGCTTCCGAAGTAGGCTGTGAAGGCACCCGCTAGCACCATGAACAGGCCGAAAGTCAGCAGAAGTACTGTCAGGAATTCCATTAAATTCATCTTTTCTCACCCTTCTCATTTCATGTCTGAGATATCGGTGTCGACGACTGCTTGGGAGGCCTCGCTTAGCGATGTCCAGCCCAATGCCATACATTCACCTTGGCGGCCCTTTACGGTTTCCGTGTTATTAAACATTTCCCCGTTCGAACGTAACCAGACAATTATCCCAGCCAAGCCAGAGTTGCAATGATCGTACTGTGTCATAGGACGGACCTTGCCCGTTCCAATACCTCTGGCCATTCAGGGATGTTGGTGAGCGATCCGCTAGCCTCGATCACGAAGGAGGCGGCGGCGGCTCCGAAACGTGCGCTGTCCTTGATCGAATAATTCCGGTAAAGCCCCGCAAAATAGCCGGCCCTGAACGCATCCCCTGCCCCAGTGGTATCGATGACCTTTGTCGGTTTGACGGCTGGAATCTCCAATTCACCTTCCTCCGTATAGATGCGGCTTCCCTTGGAGCCGATCGTGTTGAACAGAACGTCCACATGATCCAAGAGGTCCTCCGGACGCTTGGCCTCCAGGTACCTCATGGCGGTCTTGAGCTCGTTCTCGTTGCAGAAGAACATGTCGCACATGCCTATGGCCTGCCTGAAGGCCTCCTCGGTCCAGATGTGATGGATCTCCTGGGCTGGATCGAAAGAGATGTTCTTCCCAAGTCTGACGCACTCCTTCATCAGGCGCAGGTAATATTCCGGACGGCCGGTCATGATGTGGATGAACTGAGCCTCGTTTGCCGCGTTCATCCTGAGCTCGAACTCCTCCATCCTTCGCATCGGTCCCTGGTAGACGTACGCGATCTGGTCATGGGCCCTATCCGACACTATCCATACGGTCGGGGTCTCGTATCCGTCCACCTCCACCAGGTCCCGTAGATCCACCCCTTTGGCGATCATGAGCTCCCTGAACTCTGTTGGCATGTCCTTGCCAACATACGACGCGAGGGCTGTGGGCACTCCCAGCGAGGCGGCAACCGTCGCCACGTTCGCCCCTGTCCCTCCAAAGTATCTCTGCTTCTCCACGACATCGACGGACGTGTTCTTTTCCGGGAACCGTTCCAGCGACATGATGAAGTCCAGGTTCGTATGGCCGAATACACAGAGGAACGGGATCAAGGTCAGGTCCCTTCCTGCCATGCCTCTAGATATTTCTTCTGGGTCGGGGTAAGCTTATCGATCCCCACGCCCATCGTGCGTAGTTTGATCGTAGCGACCTCCTCGTCCATCTCCGGAGGGACATTGTAGACCTCTGCCTTGAGATTCATATGGTTCTTGACCAGGTGCTCCAGGGAGAGCGCCTGTATGGAGAAGCTCATGTCCATAATCTCAGCTGGATGGCCCTGACCCGCGGCCAGGTTCATCAACCTTCCTTCGGCGATCAGGTAGACCTTGCGGCTTCTCGGCAGGTCGTACTGGTCCACGTACTCACGGACCCGGACCGGCTTGGAGCCGTATGATTCCAGCGCCGGTTTAGAGACTTCGTTGTCGAAGTGACCGGTATTGCCGAGCACACACCCGTCCTTGATGACCTCCAGATGCTCCTTGGTGATGATGTCCTTGCATCCCGTGACGGTTATGATGATGTCAGCCAGCTTGACCGCCTCCAGCATCGGCATGACACTGAACCCGTCCATCTTAGCCTCGATGGCTCTGATCGGGTTCACCTCGGTGACGACGACGTTGGCGCCCAGTCCTTTGGCCCTCATGGCGACCCCTTTCCCGCACCAGCCGTAACCGGCCACGACCAGGTTCTTTCCCGCTACCAACAGGTTCGTGGCATTCATCCAACCATCGAAGGTGGACTGACCGGTCCCATACCGGTTATCGAACAGGTACTTCATCTGGGCATCGTTCACGGAAATGACCGGGAACTTCAGCCTTCCCTCTTTGGCCATGGCCCTCAGCCGTATGACCCCGGTCGTGGTTTCCTCGTTCGCCCCCTTGATGTGGGGCAATTGTTTCTGGCGCTCGGTATGAAGCATCGTGATGAGGTCTGCCCCATCGTCGATGACGAAGTCGGGGTCCAGGTCCAGCACGGCGTTCAGATTGTGATAGTATTCCTCGGTCGATTCCCATTTCTTGGCATAGGTCTCGATGCCGTATTCCTCCCGCAGAGCTAGAGATACTGAATCGTCGGTGGAAAGGGGATTGCAGCTGGCCAGCCTGACCTTGGCTCCGGCCTTGGCAAGGGAGACGGCGAGCATCCCGGTCTTGGCCTCGACGTGCAACGCCATGCCGACCTTGACGCCCTTAAGCGACTGTTCCTTGACCAGCCTCTCCCTTATCTCCTTTAGAACTGGCATATGGGAGTTGGCCCATTCCAGCCTTCTCACTCCCTTCATCAGCAGATCGTTATCTGTCATAGAACCACTAGGCCTACATGCACCAGAGGGAAATTATGTTTTGGATGACAGTTCGAACTTAAGGTGGTCGGATATGCCCTTCAGGATGTGACCCAAATTGCGGCGGTTGTTGAACCCCATGATCAGATCGCATCTTCTTCCTGCATCGCCGGTCAGTTCCCCGACATGGGCGATGAGGTTCGGCACTGCCCTGGTCAGTTCGTCGGTGATGCTGACATCGGCCGCCATCGAGGTCCGGGACACTGGGTTCAGGTCGATGGCGATGACCTTCTTGCCCGCCTTAACGAGCGCTTCCGCACGATCGCCATCCTCTAAAGGAATGAGCACCACGTCGGCCATCCCTATGCCCTCAGTGGCACTAAGTGCCCGATCAGATGCTATCCCTTCCAATGTAAAGTCCTGGACCCTGCCGAGCACATCCTTGGCCCCTAATGATTCCAGATATCCACAGACGAGCTCGATCCTTTCCACCGAACGATGGAAAAGATTGACCTCGAGCCGTGCGTTGATAGCCTCGGAAAGTTGTATGAGCTCCTTCCCGGCAAGTGCAGCGGCGTTCCCGTTGACAGTAATGACGGGGCGTTTTGCTTCCATGAGCATCGCTGCCGCCACACGTTCAGCCATTTCAGCTGGGGGTAGAGTGATTTCTCCTAGAAGGTAATCGAACGCCTCGCCTCGGCCATGTGCGATCAGCCCTGTCGGCGCTACGATGCCCTTCCTCATCATCTCTGACATCGTCTCTCTGGTGACTAATGATTTGTAGCGGGGGTGATCCCTTGAGATTTCCACAGTGACATTAGGAGAATCGCAGGTTTTAAATGCTTCCTGGGGTTTTTATGACCGGTATGCCCTTTGGCCATCGCGTATATGGCTAGCGTTATCAAAAAACCGAACCCTGTACAAAAAGAATAAAAGGCCAAAACGAAAACGTAATAAAGGTTTGCACAATTCTTATATAGTAAATGTTTACTTCTAGTAGCAACACCGGAAAAGAATCGGGTGTGAATTGGTGAACCATGCAGTTTCTTGGAAAAGTCCAAGAAGTGACTTTTGACGGCAGGATAATTGTCAAAGGCTCCTTTGCGCCGCAGATAAGGTCCAGAGTAGTCGACAACCGCAACAAGATTGTGGGGAAGGTCCTGCGTATCTTTGGTCCGGTTGATTCACCATATGTCACTGTTGAACCCACCGGTGATTTTAGCCTGCTCTCTGCCATAGGTAAGCAGGTGTACGTGGAAGGGGTAGAAGAACATGGCAAAACCAAAGGAAGGGACCGAAGAAGTTGAAAGATGCCCCGAATGCAATAGCGGGCATCTAGTCAGGGACTATGAGAGGGGTGAGCTCATCTGCGAGGAGTGCGGCCTCGTTATTGATGACCAGTTCATTGACCTCGGACCGGAATGGCGGGCCTTTGACGTAGAGCAAGGCGAAAAGCGGGCCAGGACCGGCGCGCCAATGACCTACACCATCCACGACAAGGGTCTTTCTACCGAAATCTCCTGGAAGAACAAGGACAGTTACGGCAAAAGCATCCCGACCAGGAACCGTGCCCAGCTGTACCGTCTCAGGAAATGGCAGCGGAGGATCCGTGTCTCTAACGCAACAGAAAGGAACCTCGCATTTGCCTTGAGCGAATTGGACCGTATGGCTTCTGCCATGGGTCTGCCGCGAAACGTCCGGGAGACCGCGGCCATGGTGTATAGGAAAGCGGTCAACAAGAACCTCATCCGCGGAAGGAGCATTGAGGGAGTTGTCGCCGCTTCATTATATGCGGCATGCAGACAATGCAACGTACCCCGTACCCTGGATGAGGTGGCGAACTCGTCACGCGTTGGACGCAAGGAGATCGGTCGTACGTACCGTTTCATGACCCGCGAGCTGAAGCTCAAACTGATGCCGACGCGCCCGCAGGACTATGTGCAAAGGTTCTGCTCGGAGCTAAAGCTCTCAGGTGAGGTCCAGTCCAAGGCAGCAGACATACTGAAGGACGCTGCAAAGAAGGAACTCACATCGGGCCGCGGACCGACCGGGGTCGCTGCGGCTGCCATCTACATAGCTTCGATCCTGTGCAACGAACGCAGGACCCAGCGCGAAGTGGCTGACATCGCAGGCGTAACTGAGGTCACTATCCGTAACCGGTACAAGGAGCTCACGGACAAGCTCGGAATCGAGATACAGCTCTAAAATCCCACTGGCCCGTCTTTTTAGGGCCTATTCATTCAAAAAACGCTAGATATTTAACGCTGGCGCGCAATTGGATTATATTCTCTGCGGTGTGAACTTCATGGAACGCAAGAACATGCTCCTGAAACCGATGGCTGTCTGGCTGGTCTTCGCAGGCATCCTTACCATAGTCACGATATTCTACGCCATCTTTGCTGTCAAGACCATCGGCGTCATCGTCGGCGTCCTGCTGATGCTCCTTTTGATCCTGATCGCCGCATGGGAACTTACTGTCGTGCGTTCGGTTTGGGGAAGCCAGGTCGGTGAACGGGAGAACATCATCCGCGCCATGACGGCCTCCTTCCTGGCTCGGATCCTTATCATATATCTGATACTGGATGTGAACGCGTTCGGTCAGATCGGCAATTTCGGCAGCCTCGGATCTGTGCAGCAGGCCGGGATCCTGTTCGTGTTCCTGTCCCTGATCTCCGCCGCGGTGGAGATAACAGTCCTTTTCATCGCAGTGAGGAGGAAAGAATACTTTCAGCCCTCGAAGGAAGAGCTGGAGAACGCTCTGCGGAAGATGGGCGGTGCCGGAATCAAGTCCGTTTCCGAGTGTCCCAAGTGCAAGGAACTAGTGGAGCTCGACTGGAGCCTATGCCCGAACTGTGGTGCGGCCCTTCCGAAATACTGTGCCAATTGCGGTAACGAGCTCACGGGGAACCAGGACACCTGCCCCAAATGCGGGGCAAACGTCGAGCCCCCCAAGTCCTTGAACGCCATGGTCCAAACGCTAAAGGCCAGTGCCGAATCCCCGGCGATGAAGGAGACCAGCTCGGCGAGATATGCCCGGCTGGCAGAGGCACAGTTGAAGAACGGTGACGTGGAAGGGGCAGTCGATTCCTATAGGAAGGCCATCCAATACACCGAGTTCAACCGGAAGAGAACAAATTTCATGGTCAAGATGGCGATGGTGCTCTACAACACTGGAAAGAAAGAGGAGGCCATGAAGCTTCTGGAGGAGTCCCTGAGCATGGAACCGGAGGATTGGGCAGGGGCAAAGAAGGTCATCGATAACATCAATGCAGAAGAGGCCAAGCCTAAGGGCGACGCCTGCACCGGCTGAACAAGACCTCTACGGTTTGACGCGCTTCAGTTTCATGTATCCGATGGAGTCCTTGGACACGCAGGCGAACAGGATGTCCTTCTTGACGCCATGCGCCAGCCTGATGGCTCGCGAGATCTCCGCCCAAACGGTGGAATAATCGTCTGGCACGGCATGCACCAGATATTCAGAGTGATGGCTGGACGGATCGCCCTTATAGACCCGGAAGTGAGTTCCGTACTTGAAACCGGTCTTGACCACCAGCTTCCGGTTTCTCAGGTCCGAATAGGCGAGCAGCCTCATGTCGAAGTCGGGCTGGATCTCCTTCGCCCGTTTTAGGAACGTTCGTTCCGCCATCTTTCTTCCCGTCCCGACCGCCCGAAGAGATAAACGGCCATGTTCGATGAGATAGGCGGTCTCGATGAACGAGAGCTGCAACATCTTGCCGATCTTCTTTCCGTAGAATCCATACTGGTAGAGCTTGGTGCCCAGGGATTCGTCCAGCACAAGGATGCTCCCTTCCATGAGGAGTCCCTCTGGCACCTCCTTCATGGCCTTGTCGTTCAGCTCTCCCTTTGGATCTGCGTTCTCGGCGGTGTAATAGGTGATGTCCCCCTCCTCGTCCACCACTGCGAGCAACAGGTCCTTCCTGGTGCGCTGCGACATCTCAGCCTGACGCATCAGTTCGACTATGTTGAAGATGTCGCGTTCAGAAATCGCCAAGACCCAAAGGTTGGTCTGGGTAGTGCTTGGGGTGCCACCACGCGGATACAGTCTGAAATTGAAATCGCCCGAGTCGGTCTTGACGATGTATCCACGCTGCCTCAGGTCCCTGTAAACTATGAAACGGGTCTCCAGATCGTTGTGCAGGGCGGCCGCACAGGTCATCAGCCCGGCAAAATCGATCTTCTGGTCATCCACCAAGATCTCGATCCGGTCTCCTTCCAGCAGATGCAACGCCTCCAGCAGGTCCAGATGAAGCGATCCGCCGGACTGAGGATATCCAAAGAACCCTTTGCTGTATATCTGGCTGGCCTCCCTTTCTTCCTCAACGACCACGGTGTCTCCGACCAGTTTGCCAGACATTGAAGCTTGAAGACCGAGGGCGTAGTTAAAGTTTGACCCGGATAAGCAAACCGGGAAGTAGGGAGGTCCAAAGAAGGTTATTTATCCTCAATAAATACTCTATTACTATGTTAACAACAATTAGTTAACATCTAGGAAGTGAAAATAATGGATGAATTGGACGTTCTGCTCTCAGTGATCGAGAATCCCACCCGCAGACGGATTCTGGAAGCTTTGGTAAGAGAGCCCCATTACCCCCTGCAGCTCTCCCGCGAGCTCGGCATGAGCCAGCAGATCATCATGAAGCATCTGAAGGTATTGGAGGAATGCAGAATGGTGCGTTCGTATCCAGAGGAGAGCGATCAGGGCGGACCGATGCGGAAGCGATACGTCCCGATCAGCGGTTTCTCCATCATCGTGGACGTCGGTTCGGGCATGTTCAGCGTGGAGTCGATGCGCCGGGAGATGGATGATGAGCCCGAGCATCATCATGAGAAGACCCGGGGTGAGCAGGGAAACAATGAGCTCACCGAAAGGGTTATGGCACTCCGGCAAGAGTTAAGTATTTTGGATGGTCGGATGGACGAGCTCCGTAAGAAGAGAGAGGAGCTGATCGACCAAAAACAAAGGCTGCTGGACGAGGCCGTTCATTTGGTCGAGTCCGCTACCTTGGACTATGGCCAAAGACATGTGGTCTTTGAATATATCCAGCATCCGGACATCGATCCGGACCAACTGGCCGACTATCTAGGGCTGAGGAATGATGTGGTCCGGGAGATACTCGGACCATACCAAAGAGGAGATGAACAAGATGGCTGAAAAGAACAGGGCACAAGAAATGGCGGAGAAGTACATCGCGCGTGTCAAGATCGCCAAGGACGAGGCGAAGAAAGCCTTCGAGAAGAGCATGTCTGAGCTGGACCAGATCGGCACCGACATGTACGAGGACATGAGGGTCAACCTGAAAGAGAACGGTGTCGACCTGGACAAGATGCAGGCTAAGATGAAGGAAGGCCTGATGAAGGACAAGGACGAGCTGCAAAAGAACTTCTGGCACATGGAGAGCCGCTTGGTCAAGTTCGGGGAGGACATCGAAAAGGAGGTCCGAAGGACCTTTAAGCAGCCTTAATATAGAAGAACAAATAATGTACTATATCATAATAGGTTGTCAACCCATGGTTGATATCCAAGAATGGATCATGGAACGACCGTAATCATAACAAGAAGGACTGAAGATGAGCGATTCCGAAAAAGTGCTTAAGGTGGCAGAAGCCAAGTCAAAGGATGCCGGAAGAGGCATAGCCAGAGTTGACCCGGCAGTCATGGAGGTGCTTGAGATCACCGCCGGCGATGTCGTCCAGATCGAGGGCAAGAAAAGAACGGTGGCGATCGTCTGGCCAGGCTATAACGAGGACGCTAACCGGGGCTTGATCCGCATCGATGGCACGATACGCCGCAATGCGAGCGTCGGCATAGACGACAAAGTGGCCCTGCGTAAGGTCAATGTCAAGCCAGCCCAGAAGATCGCGTTCGCGCCCATGGAAGAGCTCAAGATAATGGGGGGCGAGGAATACCTTGGCCAGGCCCTCGAAGGAAGGGTGGTCACCCGTGGTGACGTCATTGAGATCAACGTCATGGGACGCCGGATAGACCTGGTCGTGATGACCCACGCACCGTCCACAGATGCGGTCATGATAATGCGCGACACCGATGTGAAGATCTCCGAGAAGCCGTCAAAGGAAGGCATGTCGAAGATCCCCAAGGTCACCTACGAGGACATCGGCGGACTGGGTGACGAGGTGAAGAAGGTCAGGGAAATGATCGAGCTCCCGCTGCGTCATCCGGAACTGTTCGAGCGCCTCGGGGTGGAAGCGCCCAAGGGCGTGCTTCTGCATGGCCCTCCAGGTACTGGCAAGACACTGCTGGCAAAGGCCGTGGCCGGGGAGACCAACGCCAATTTCATCTACATCGGCGGACCGGAGATCATGTCCAAGTTCTATGGAGAATCCGAGGAACGCCTTCGTGAGATATTCAAACAGGCGGAGGCGAACGCGCCGACCATCATATTCATCGACGAGATCGATTCCATCGCGCCGAAGCGCGACGAGGTCACCGGTGAGACCGAAAGAAGGGTGGTGGCCCAGTTACTGGCTTTGATGGACGGTCTGGAATCGAGAGGGAAGGTCGTGGTCATCGGCGCCACAAACCGTCCCAACGCGCTGGACCCGGCGCTGCGGCGTCCCGGCCGGTTCGATCGGGAGATCGAGATCAACATCCCGAACCAGGAAGGACGGTTGGACATCCTGGGCATTCACACCAGGGGCATGCCGCTGGAGAAGGACGTGGACCTGGAGAAGCTGGCCCGGTTGACTCACGGATACGCCGGGGCCGACCTGCAGGCACTGACGAAGGAGGCGGCCATACACTCTCTGCGCCGGATACTGCCGGAACTGGACCTGGAGCTCGAGAGCATCCCGTCCGAAGTGCTGGCCAAGATAGTGGTCAAGAAGGATGATTTCTTTGCGGCGCTGAGGGAGATGCAGCCGGCGAGCCTGCGCGAGGTTCTGGTAGAATCGCCGAACCTGCACTGGTCCGACATAGGCGGTCTGGCCGATGCCAAGAAGGAGCTCGTCGAGGCGGTGGAGTGGCCGCTCAAGTACGGGGCCCTCTTCGACAAGATGGATGCCAAACCTCCGAAGGGCATACTGCTATACGGACCACCGGGCACCGGCAAGACCATGCTGGCCAAGGCAGTGGCCACAGAGAGCGAGGCGAACTTCATCAATGTGAAGGGGCCGGAGTTCCTGAACAAATGGGTTGGGGAATCGGAAAAGGCGGTGCGGGAGACGTTCCGCAAGGCGCGTCAGGCAGCCCCATGCATCATATTCATGGACGAGATCGATTCCATCGCCCCGGTGAGGGGGACCGGCTCGGACTCCCAGGTGACCGAACGGGTCATCAGCCAGCTGCTGACGGAAATGGACGGGCTGGAGTCATTGCACAACGTTGTGGTGATCGCCGCCACCAACCGTCCGGACATCATCGACCCGGCCCTGATGAGGCCAGGAAGGTTCGACAAGATGGTGCAGGTGAAGGCGCCGGACCTGGAGACCAGGAAGGCGGTGCTGGAAGTGCATCTCAGGTCGAAGCCTCTGGCGGCGGATGTCAATGTCGACGAGATCGCCAAACGCACCGACGGCTATACCGGGGCGGACCTGGCCGCCGTGGCCAATGAAGGCACCATGCTGGCCATCAGGGAACTGGTGGCTGAGGGCGAGGACGTCACGGATGAGAGGATCAACATGAAGAAGGTGACAATGGCCCACCTGCTGAAGGCGATCGAGAAGTTCCGTCCCATATCCAAGAAGGAAATGAACAAGTTCGAGATGGCCTACAAGGATTTCGAGTATGTCAGGTGATGAAGAATGGCAAAAACGGAGAGGAAGAGGACTGATGACATCAACGACAACTTCTCCAATTTCGATGAGGAGTTCGAGGAGATGAGAGCACGCATGGACAGGATAATGGAACAGATGCTTACGGGTGAATTCGGTCTCGGTGGAGAAACAAAGATGTACGGAGTGTCGATGAGGATGGGGCCGGATGGGCAGCCCCATATCCAGGAGTTTGGGAACGTCAAGCCAATTGCACCAGAAAAGGTGAAGGAGATCTCACCGATAGAACCCCTCGTGGATGTGCTCCAGGAGAAGGACAAGGTGCGGGTCATAATCGAACTTCCAGGAGTGCAGAAGGATGACATAGGCGCCAAAGCGGATGGCCTTTGGCTCGAGGTCTCCGTGGACACTGAGAACAGAAAGTTCTCAAAACGTATCGAACTCCCTTGCCCGGTCAGATCCGGTACTGAGGCTGTGAGCTATAGGAACGGCGTACTGGACATCACCTTGGATAGGGAACCGCCTAAAAGACGGAAGAAGAAGACGATCGTCGAGTGATGACCGTCTTCCATTTTTTTTTCCTTTTTTCAGCTCCAGACCTAGAAATTCCGTAGTTCCATGGCCTCGGTTTTTCCCAATGGTTATATAGAAGAACAGATGAATCTAGTGCTTCGTGCAGCGCGATGAGCTCATCAACGGCGTGAGAAACACGCTCGAGAAGGTCGGGTTCACGGTCTCCAAGCCGCTGAACATGCGCAGCATAAGCTTTGACATTGTTGCCAGGCGGGACAAGACCCTGCTGTTGGTCAAGATCCTCTCCAATGTCGACGCTTTCTCCAAGGACAATTCCGAGGAGGTGAAGACCCTGGCAGAGGCTCTGGGCGGCTCACCCCTGCTGGTCGGGGAGAGGTCCGGCGCGGGGGAGATAGAGCAAGGTATCGTCTATTCTAGATTCAGCGTTCCCATCGTGTCCCTGAACACGCTCAAGGACCTTCTTCTGGAAGAGGTGCCCCCATTCATCTTCGCCGCTCCGGGCGGCCTGTACGTCAAACTGGACAGCGACCTGCTGAAACGCCTTAGGGAGGAGAAGAGCATCTCCCTGGGTAACCTGGCAGAGGTGGCAGGCGTGTCGCGCCGGACCATCCAGATGTACGAGACCGGCATGGGGGCGATGATCGATGTGGCCATCCGTCTCGAGGAGTTCCTGGACCAGCCGATAGTGCTGCCGGTGGACCCCCTCAGCTACAAACCGGAGACGTCCGAAAGGCCGAAGGTCAACATGGAGAAGTATGACCAGTTCACCAGAGAGGTGTTCTCGATCCTCACCGGGCTGGGACTGACCATCACCCCTACCCAGAAATGCCCGTTCGAAGCGCTGACGGTCGATCGTGACATGCTGATACTGACCGGCCTCGGCAAGGACGATACCAAGCTCCGGGAGAAGGCCCGGGTGGTGGCTGACATATCCGTCGTCACCGGTCGCGAGTCGGTCATATTCATCGAGAAGGTGCGCACGCGCCAGAGCATCGAAGGCACCCCCCTGATCGGACGCGATGAGCTGCAGAAGATTCAAGAGTCGGAGAAGCTTCGGGCACTGGTCAGCAAGAGAAGTGAACCTGATGAGAAGCGTTGAGATCGACGGCTCCACGATACTGTTCCTGCCGGTCGTGAAGGGCCTTGTTTCAGAGGGAGAAGCGGTGGAGAAGGCCATCAACGATGAGAACCCGGATGTCATAGCCATCTCGGTATCCAAGGAGGAACTGGCCGCCTTGGGGAACAAGGAGGACTATGACAAGTACGAACCGAGCGACATCGAGGAGATCTATTCGGTCCTGCTCGAATCCTTCGGAGATGTCAAGATACCCCCTCCAGGCTATGTGAGGGCAAGGGACGTCGGCACCGAAATGGCCATCGCCCTTATCCCGATCGACATGAACGAGGAGCTCTACACCGAGACCTATTGCCGCGAGGTCGGGGGGACCGACCTTATCCGGGAGTCCATGTTCGTCAAACGCGCGCAGCGTAAGCGCTTCGATCTGTCCTCAGCAGGGGCATTCGCCGTCGATTGGGACAAGAAGGTCAACAAGCCCGGCGGATTCCGCAAGCTCAATGCGGAACGCGAGGAGCACATGGCGGAGGCGCTGGGAAAGCTCGCCGGAAAATACCGGAAGATCATGGCGGTCATCGAGTACGAACGGGCGGAGAACGTGGAGAAGCTCCTGACGAGTAAATCAGCTCAACATTCTTAAATAGCGCCCAGCCGTCTCTCTGGTTGATGCCAGCATCGAATGGCGGGACGGCTTGGGAAAAATTCTCGGCCAAAGGTGACGGGCTCATCGCTTTCCTGGAGAAGGAGCGGCTTCCGATCATCGGTGTTTTCGTCTACGTCATACTGCTGGCTTTAGGCCGGGACATGGCCGAGTACTACCTGTTGGACGCCGAGTTCGTCAACACCGTGCATCCCTGGATCTTCAGCATCGCCCACCACGTCTCCTTCTATGTGGTGGTGTTCCTGGGGCTGGTGCTGTTGCTTACGGCCTTCTCGGGAAGGGGTTTCCGTCGCTCCCTTAACCTCATCACCAACATCTATTGGCTAATTCTCATCCCCCCGTTCCTGGACCATTTCGTGTTCGGACTGAACGAGAGCTATGCCTATTTTTCCTGGACCGAATACCTTAATGCGTTCTTCCAGTTCCGAGGGCGGACCTTTCATCCAGGGCAGGGATTGGAGGTGGCCGCGTTCCTGTTCGCGCTGTTCGCCTACGTGATCTGGACCCAAAGGAACAGCCTCTTCTTCATCAAGGAGAGAGCGGTAACGCTACTGCGCGTTTTCTTCCTGGTCCTTTTCACCATCATCTCGATGTTCATAGTCGCCACCCCTGGAGCTTACCTCCCGGTCGGCAACATCGACGGCATGCCGGCCTTCCCCTACTTTGACCAGACGAAGTACTTCCAGTTCCATCTGTTCCTGGTGATGTATTACGTCGTCGCAGGCCTGCTCCTGGTGACGGTGATCGCATATATGGCCATGAAGGGCTCCTTCCGCCGCCAGATCGCCAGCATGCGGCCGTTCCAGACCCTGTTCTTCGGCATGATCGTGGCCGGAGGGATGGTGGTCGGATGGAGGACGGTCGATCCGGAACTGGTGATGTCGATAACCCAGACCCCTTACTGGGTGAACATCACTTACGTTATCCTATCGATAGCGTCTGCCCTCCCGGCCTGGCAGGTCAGCACCATCTGGAACGATATCGCCGATAGCGGGTTCGACGATCCGACTAAGACCTGGAGAACGATCGCGTCCGGGACCGTGGACCGGGGCACTATGTTCCAAGGGTCCATCGTCATGATGCTGGTGGCTCTGATGGTGGCGCTCCTTCTCTCCTTCACGGAGTTCCTGTTGTTGGCCCTGATCTTCGTCCTTTCCTATCTGTATTCGTTCAAGCCGGTGCGTTTCAAGGAGCAGGTGATGAGCCCGGCGCTGATCGGCATCGGGGCATCGTTGGCGTTCCTCTACGGCTACCTGACGCCATACACCGTGGTCGTGACCCAATACCAGTATGACACGCCGGTGATCTTCTTGACGGGGGCGGTGGGGGTCGCCCCGCTGAGCCTGACGTCCTTCATGATCGCCGCCGTCATATTCCTCGGACTGGTCATCGGGTCGATGGTGACCGACGTTTCCGGCTACGAAGAAGACAAAAAGGCCAACGTGAGGACCGTATACACCAAGCTAGGTTTGGGAAAGGGGGCATTGCTGGTCTCGGCCCTGATATTGGTCGCTTCCTTCACTCCCTTGGTGCTTTTCTCCAGACCGACGGATCTTGTCCTGTTCCCTGTGATGGGCGTGGTTGCCGCGGGATGCTTCTACAGGTACCGGAGCTCACGGCTGGTCATGGGCGTGGCGCTGATCGGCTTCATTTATGCGACCCTCAGGTATCTGGGCATGATCTAGGATCAGAGCGAGGAGAAGAAAAGTCTCGGGAAGGACGGTATCGTCTCCGCCAGCAATCTCCGCCAATCGTCCGCCCCGACCGCTATCCCCTCGGAAGCGCGGACGATGCCCTCATAGCCGATCACGTTTCCGAAGAACTTGTCAGTGTCTACCACGCCGATGAGCCAGTGCAGGACCGGGGCGATGATCTCGGCGGCCCTCATGTCCCTTACGATGTTGTCTTTGCAGAGCCGGTCATATCTTGCCAACGGATCTTTCACTGAACCGGACAGCAGGCCTTTGAGAGCCTCGGTGGCATAACCGGCGCTCTGGAAGGCGTAGGACATGCCCTCTCCGCTGATCGCGCTCGTGAGACCTCCGGAGTCTCCCACCAACAGCGTTCGTCTGGTGTGCAGCACTTTACGCGCCCGAAGTGGGATCGGGTGGGCCGCGTAACCGCTGATGTCCGGCAGGACCCCCGTTCTCCGTTCCAGGTCAGTGGAAACCGTGACCATCGCCTTCCCCATCGCCTCGGCGGAATAGCCCGAACCCACAACCCCGATGTTGCATCCGGTGCGCAGCGGGAACATCCATCCCATGAGAGGGAAGCCTGGACCCCAGCGTATATGCTTCGTCGGAGAGTCGATGAGGAAAAGCTCAATCATATCGCCACGATCGATGTCCTCGTTGCACTCCACCGCCATGCCAATGGAGGAGAACTTCCCTGGATAAGGACCGTACAACCGGCTGGCGTTAACGCTGGTCGCCCCTTCGGCGATGATCAGGGCTTTTGCCCGGAGATCGCTGGCACCGACCTGGCAGTCGACGCCGCCTTCATCCTCTCGTACATTCTCCAGCTTGTGGCCCTGCAACACCTCACAACCGGCATTCTCCGCTTTCGCGACCAGGAACGCGTCGAACTTGGACCGGCGGACCATCGAGATGACGACCTTGCCGCTGTCGAGGGTGTGCATGTGCCCATCATGGACCACCTTGACCCCGGTGACCTTTCGTTCGAGTACGTCCTCTGGCACCGGGAAATCCAGCATGCCGAGGGCGCGCTGCATCACGCCGCCGGCACAGCATTTGCCGCGCGGAAGCTGCTCTCTCTCGATCAGACCGACCTTGTACCCGCTCTTGGCGAGCAGGTACGAGGCGTAGGAGCCGGAAGGTCCTGCCCCGGACACGAGCACATCGTACACGACATTACCCGGTCCGGGACAGTCTTACTCCTTCCTCTTTCTTTCGGCCCGTTCGATTACCGCCTCGGCCACGACGATGCCGAAGACCCCGAAGAGGGGCCATAGGAACGTCAGGTCGACATAGCCGGTCTTGATGTTGATCACCGAGCCCGACGTGTCCAGCACATTCACCGGCTGCTCGCTGAACTGCCATCCCCCGGAGGACTGCTGGCTCGTGTATATCCAAAGGGTCGATGTGCTTCCGGCGGTGTAGGTGTAACCCGGGCTGAAACCGATGGCCATGGCGATATCCATGAAACCGTCTCCGTTGAAGTCGCCTAGCTCGACCGCCTTGACGTCATACGCGTTCGTCCCGATCGCGGCGGACGCTGCCACCACTGGGATGTTGATTGGAACTCCCAGCTGGGTACCGGAATTGATGCTGGGGATGACGAACAGGGCGTGGTTGGCATCCCCATTCCCTATCATGGTGGTGCCTACCACAATGTCCAGATAACCGTCCGGCTTTGTATTACTATAGGACGGACCCACGTCCGCCACCGCCAAAGAGGTGATGTAGTTCGGGCTGCTTATGCCGGGTATCGACTTCTGCCATTTAGTGGAATCGAAGTCCCAGGAGACAGCCGGCGAGTAGTGCGTAATGTTCAACTTATTCACGCAAAGCGTATCATTGACTATGTCCGTCGCCTGCCTGTTCGTGTCCTCGATCCTGATATAGTACTTCGAGTTCACTGTGTGCAGGAGCATCCCTGAGTAGTTCTTCTGGGTCGTGCTCGAGATGGTGAACAGGTGGAACCAGGTCTCATTGTCTGGTGAGTAGGACACATTGAACGAGTCCCCGGCAGTTTTGACCTTGGCGTTGATCGTCAGGTTGTGCCAGATCTCATTCGGTAGGTTTGGTATCTGCCAGTCCCACTGTACCTGTCGGGACACCGCAAACTTCACCTCTAGATATATGTAGTCGAAACGCACCGCGCCCGAACCCGTGGTTTCGTCGTTGTAATATCGGAAGCAAATGTTCTGCAGCTTCGCCCAGGTGTTTATGCTGTCGGCCCCTTGACCGTTAAACAGATCATATGTCAAATTGACTGAGAGTTGGGTGTTAGTGGGTTTGATATTGGTGTTCATCCATGTGCTTCCGCCGTCCTTTGACCATTGCAGATAGCTATTGCCATCGTAATCGGCCAACACCCAGTACTTGGTTCTCATCATGACCTGAGTGACCTGCATCCCACTGTACGACGAATCCGCACTGGCCATGGCGACGCTGAGCGTCTGATGTCTGTCCACATTGTAGGTTTGTCCGTCATCGCGCTGCAGATTCGACACTGTCTGATTTATGGTCGTATCCCCTGCTGCTTTCGTTATTGGCCTATCGAACAGGACAGAAGAGTTCTGGAAGACCTCTGTTAGGTTCTCCCATTTGTTGTCTATCGCAGTCAGATCGGCCTTGCTTCCAGTGACCTTGGCCGTAATCCCGGTCCCGCCATATTCAAGGACCGGGAAATTTTGTGTTTTGGTCGGTTCGGCCCTCTTCGTGATGATCACATAGACGGTGTTGACCGATGCCGCGGCCGCGCTGGTCCTCACGATATCAGGATAACCGTTGCCGTCCACATCAGCCACCCTAAGCCTAACGGCTCTGCCAGCCAATTCCCACGGCCCCGCGGTTCCCGGAACGGTCGGTACACTTGTCGATGGCATGAGCGATGCCGTGGTGTTGAACGCGGCATTGAACGGATCGGACGTCGACTGCACATCGCTCCACTGACTGAGCCATATCTTGGTGACACCGGTCTCATAGACCGCCACTATATCGTCGCATCCGTCCTGGTTGAAGTCCCCTGTGGCAATGTCGATGGCCGCTGGGTTGTTGTTGCCGTTAGCGTCCAGGAGAGTTGCTCCCTGTTTGAAGGCCGGGAAGTAATCCCTTGATCCGTACAGTGGGGTCATCTTCCAATCCATGGCCCCACCGTTGTTCCACAGAACGTACAGACCGCGGTTGAAGAACATAGGGGTGTTCAGCGCTGGGTTTGATTTCGCTGCATCCTCAGTGGTCGCGGTGGAGTGAACGACCACATGGATAAGGCTGACAACGATGTCGGTATGACCGTTTCCGAAATTGCCTGCTGCCATTGCTCCAATGATGTCATAGGACGAATAATAATCGTTGTCGAACTCGGGTGTGTGACCCCAAGACGTCGTGGCCGCATAGACGGTAACGTCAGCGTTGCCCAGCCCTTTACTGCTGCCACCATCCTTCCAGAGGCCGGGGGTTCCGTCGAGGGATTTCATTAGACGGTAGGGATTTGACCATGATAGGCCATCAACTGACTGGCTGCGATACCAGGCGACACCGACGCTCGGGTCCTGGAATCCGACTGCCAGGTCCTGGCGGCTGTCTCCGTCCAGATCCGATTGTACCAGCCCTATTGGTCCATTATATGTCTTGGTCGGAAGGGCAATGTCTATCTTTTGCCATTGCCCGGTCACCTCGCCGTTCTTGAACCATGCGAGCTGGCTATTTTGCCAGGAGGCTCCGGATGAGCTCCAGGTGAAAGCGCCGGAACCGATGCCCGCTATGATGTCCGTCATCGTCCGGGGAGCGGTGATGTTGAACTGGACGGTCAATGAGTGATACGTTTCACCGGTTGTCGAGTTGGCCCCAGCATCCTGGAACGTGTCTATCGTAAGGGTGTACGAGTTCCTCCTCGGCAGCCACCATCCGGCGTTCGCGTCGATGGGCTTGAAGTAGAAGGTGTAACGAGCCGACGGATCGTTGGATGATGTCTTCCCATCGGCTATCCAGGTTGCCCCGTTGGTTGAATCTGTCTTGAAGACCGAGCTGACCGGGGCGGTATAGATCGGAACCTTGATGCCGGCCGGATTGGCCGCCGGCATTGTCGGGGTCTTTCTTACAACATAACGGCCAGAATAGTCGCTCACCGTCAGGTCGTTCATGAAGACGCCGGTCATCTGGCCGTCGACATCGAGAGTGGTCAGCTTGACATATATGGTATCGGTAAGTGAGAAGTTGGCAGAAGGCACCAGAACCCCTCCGCTCAAAATATAAGTGGCAACCTTTGGGTATTGAGCGTTGTTGATGATTATCTGGTCCCAGATGTTGACGACCGTCCCTATGTTGTCCTTCAGCTTGATCTGTATGGGATAAGTGTAGCCAATGTTGGGGGCGTTGAACGTGTAGTTATAACGGTAGAAGTCTCCGTAGATACCACCGTATTGGAACGCCGCGGTCGAGCTCGGCGGGGTCATGATGTTGCCGGTCAGCGGCATATAGACCAGCAGGTTATTGTCAATGGCCAGGTTCCTAAGTGTATCGCTATACACTTCGACCAGTATCTGTTCGCTGGAGTTGAAGTTCCTGGTTATGTTGCTGTCGGAGGCGCGGCGGATGTAGTAGAATGTGGTCCCTGCCTCTCCCATCGTCTCTCCGGCCTGACCGCCGCTAGCATCCGGAGGATATGTTCCGTTTGTCAGGTAACTGGAATAGTTGGTGTATGGGCCATTGTAGCCGCTACCGCCGCCAGAGGTGGTCTTGGACACAACGATAACGAACTGAGCGGTGGCGTTCTTGCCTAACGAGTCATACGCATTGAAGAATATCGTCTTGCCATTCCATCCACTGTAGGAAGCCAAGTATGTGCTTGTGCTGGTATAGATCCCGTCGTGGTTAGTGTCGGTCAAGGTGATGTTGTTCGATAGACCGATACCGGAAGCATCGACCCAAACCCCAGCCAGGTTATTCTCCAGGTCGGTTATGGTGGCATACAAATATACCGGATCCTTATCATAGACCGGTGACGGGGTGAAACCCCGGGCACCAATGATGGGCGGCGTGTTCTGGTCGGTCTTGTTGCCTGCCAATACCGCTTCCCATACGATATTGTTGGTGGTCTTGTCCACGATCATCAGACGAACGGTCATGCCGGAGGAGTAGGGGGTGGTGTCATAGGACCAGACCTCGCCTATCTTCCAGTCGTTGCCTATGCTGGGGTTGCTGGATGAGATGTTGAGAACAGTGGGAATGTCGTTCTTGAAGAGGTATATGTTAGTGGAATCCTGGGTCAGCGTCTGACCGCCCTTGTGGGTTATGTTCATATATAGATGGCTGCTGGAGGTACCGACCTGAGCACTGAAGTCGCTGAGCGTCTGGTCCTGTGGCGCAGGCATGTTCGTCACGAAGAATAGGACACCGGTGAACAGTGAGACGGTTATGGCCAGTATGAGCAGGTTGCCTATGATCTCAGAGACACCGTGGCGGCTTTTCCTGAGATTCTTGCTGTTCCGATGATAATTGCTCTTTTTGTTGGTCATAATTGCTGCCTTCCACTGTCGAGTGCCTGCGCTCGGGGCAAATTTGATTATTTCGTTTGTCTCTATTTAACCATTGGTGGCTGATAATCAATTTTGAACAGATGATGGCTGGACAGAAATTATTCAATCGTATCATCATTGATAATTTGTACGGCCAGAACCCCCACCAACAGGCAAGTTACCTTGAGTGAGCTCGCTCGCCTTCAAGCGACGTTCGCATATATTTCAAGGGTTTTGACAACGGCGAAATCCAGATCGAATTCAAATGGGGGTTCCATTGATCATTCAATTTACCATGATCCAGAACTGAAATCGACATCAAAGAAGGATCGAAAGAGGTTTTTCCCAATAGGTAAGACATTTCTTCAATAGGTCTGGAACTTCCTAGCATCCAGATCGTTAATTCCTCCAGACCCGATTATCTGATTATCAACGACGTAATACTGCCATCCCTGCGTCTTGAGACCCTGATAATTCGCATAATAGCAGATCGCGCTCGAGGTGGCCAAGAGTATGTCAGTCCTACCATTTCCATCCACGTCCGCCGCAATCATCTTCACTATGGATTGACCGGTCAGAAGGGCGAATTTTGCATCATATGTTCCAGGTGTGGTCTTGTTCTGGTTTATTAGATACACGCCAGTAGCCGTTGAGACAGCGATATCCAGATATTTTCCTTTGTAAGGATTGAAGAAATTTCCAGCCCCAATATCCAACGCATTGGAGATTCCGGTGGAATATGGAGAGGATGGGTGATCAAAGATGGAGGAACCAGCGCAGTTCATGAATGCTACCAATGTCCCAGAACCTCCGATGGCAACTATGTCGTTGGCCCCGTCCCCATTCATATCGGCAACTGTCAATGCGGCAATGCTTGTTCCCACCGATGTCACTGTCGCCCCTACCGTGGTCACAGTCATCTGACCGATCTTCAAATAGGATTCTCCAGGCGTAGCTGTTTTGATCCAGGGCGCTGAAGCCTTGATCTTTATTATTCCAGTCGAAGTTACCCCGGTAATTATTCCAGAATATTGAGTGAACGAAGACCCTACTCCAACATAGAGATGAGTGGAGAAGGATTTGAAGGTCAACCCATTATCGATCGAATAGTTGAACTCGATCTTATCACCATCATTGCTGGCAGATCTAAGGGCAAACGCTGAGAATGCATAGGTGGATCCAGAACTTGGTACCTTTACCGTCCAATTGTGATCCATTATATCCCCGGTAACCCAGGTAACGTTCAAAGACCAGTACCTGAAGTCCACGCTGGTGGATAGAGGGTTGGAATTCTCATAGGTGATATTAAGGGTCTTCAATGAACTGGCCAATGGGAATTTGCTCGTCAGATCATAGCTCGCCCGAACCCAGCCGCCTTCGGTATTCTGGATGTTGATCATGTTGGATGACGTCTCAATTTTGCCCGTTTCGTTACTCCAGGTTATGTAATCGGTTCCATCATTATTCCCGTTCGTCTTGTACATTACCTCGAAGGTTACCTGGCTGGTCGGAAGATCATTTATCAATCCAGTGCCGTCCCAATTGACGATCGATGCGTTGCTGCCTCCGGCCACAGTGTATGGATTTGATGCGGAATTCGCATATTGCAGTTGCGAGATGTCGTCTGGACAGTTATCCAGCACGCCTTTCGGTGCTGCGGGTACTGAGATCTGATGCCTCATTGTCAACTGTTCCTGAACCTCTTCATAGATCCAGGGTACCTGTATCGCGCTGGTTGTGTCCAGATAACTACCAGTAATGATATCGTTTGTAGAATCCTCCCCGATGGCAAAATCCTGAGTTGTCGTGGTTGAAGAAGATAACTTGATCGGGTTCCAAAGGGTACCGATTCCGTTCTGGTTCTTGAAGACGGTTATGGTCCCGTCGGTCCTTCCGACCACGATGTCCATTGAACGATTTATATCGACGCCGGACGATCCAGGAGGCACCATGTTGGCCACCTGGATGGAACTAACCGGTGAACCTGAACCCACTACAGTATATTTGGACCAGATTCCGTCGTTCTTATACAGAGTCACCGCACCGCTTGCATAGCCTACCACGATGTCCAGTGTCTTTCCCAGACCTGTATTTCCAAGCTGCACGTCAGACGCTGTTCCGGAAATCGATGATATCCAGTACTTGTCGAACCCTCCGCTGCTCCGCTGGATGAACAGATACAGATTCGTGCCACCGTCGTCCTCCACGGCCACAAAATCTGTTTTTCCATCCCCGTTGATATCCCCGGCACGAATGATCGAGATCACCGGATTGTATGATTTCTTGTCGGTTGTGGTCTCCAGCATAAGCGGAGGGTACCAGCTGTTGTCATTTTTGTAGTAGAGGAGCGAAGCTTGACTCTGGAATCGAGCGCCCCCTTGAGGTTCACCACCTGCAACGATGTCCAATTTGGTGGTCGGAGAAGTGACATTGATCACATTTGATAGGACGTAGGTCTCTGTCCCGGCTTGGAACATGTCATATTTTAGAATATAGGCGTTAAATCCAGGTAGCCATGGGGTCAATCCGGTGACGTTATACAGATTGATCTCGAAACGATATTTGTTCACTGCGCTCTGCCAGACGTTGCTCACTGAACCGGTCCAATGGGTCACGTGCTGAGAATAATATGTCGTCGGTGGATAGGGCGAGTCGCTCGGTGGGGTGTTGCTCAATTGGGAATCCCAGAAGAAATCACGTATCTCGACCAGGCCAGACCCGGGGACCCAGGCCCCTCCGATCTTCGTCGTTATCTCAACATAGACCACATCACTATCTGTGTTGTATGTTGTAAAGCTAGTCGTTTTCTTCGTAAAACTTGAATCCGAATATGTCGTGAAGGTCGGCAATTGAGTAACTGATGCCCCGGCTGTCTTGATCAGGATCATCTGATTCATCATGAACGCATTGTTGGGATTCCAATTATCCTTCACCTTCACATCAAGAAGGTAATATGCGGTCAATGAAGGAAGTAGGGATGTATTAATCGAACAATTATATATATAATATCCAGATAGAACATCTAATGGCTGGAATGAATTTATCGGGGATGAGACACCTGATTGTACTTGTTTTGTCGTGTCATTCATCACGAGGATCGAATTCATATTCTGGACATTGACCACGAACTTGCTTGCGATGACGACCACGGCCGTCTGCCCTTTGTCAAATGTGAGGGTCGGTGTTGCACTGTATTTGTGTAGGTTCCAGTCACTCCATTCGAAGATTTGGAAGCCTTGTAGCCCACTGTAATCTAGATTTCCTGGCGGGGAACCGGATCCCGAACCGCCGTTATTGTCAATGTTGTTACCACTTTGATTTTGCATTACTGAAAGAGTAAATTGGACGGAGGAAGTTGCCCCCGCCCGATTCGTTGCATTGAAGAACACCGTCTGACCGTTCCAATCGCGGTACGATGCCTTGTAAGTCAGGTTGGAAGTAAAGATGCCATCATTGTTTGAATCCCAGAGGACGACATGATTGTTGGTGACTCCCGGAAGGAAAGCGGCATTCATATAAACGCTAGCAATGTTTGCCAAGCCATTGACATCGACAACCGTTGCGTAGAACTTGACCAGATCCCCATCATATGCTGGCATAGGATTGATACCGCGACTACCGATTATCGGAGGAAAGTTGTTATTGGCATTACCAGCCAACGTTGCTTGCCATACTATGTTATTCGTGGTCTTGTCCACAACCATTATTCTTACCGAATCGCTATTTTTATCGAAGTTGCTAAGGATATGCGACCAAACTCCACCGATATTCCAGACATTCCCAAGTTTGGGATCGCTTGAGATATAGAGCAGCTGCAGGTCATTGTTTTTGAACAAATAGATGTTGGTTGAATCGTTACTGAGCGATTGCCCTCCTTTGTGTGTTATATTCATATATAAATTGGAACCGGATATGCCGGTCTGGGCACTAAAATCGCTTAGCGTTTGATCCTGTGGCGATGGCATGTTGGTCACGAAGAACAGGACGCCGGAAAACAGTGAGACGGTTATGGCGAGGATGAGCAGATTACCAATGATCTCCGAAACCCCGGTCCTGCATTTGCGCAATCTCTTGCCAGACCCAAAATAGTTGCTCTTTTTGTTCGTCATGATCGTCGCCTTCCCTCTGGCATCTATGCAGGAGACAATCCGACTCATCCAAATGGTCACTATTTATTTATTTGGAGTTGATAATCAAGACTCGAATAGACACGGCCAGATCATATAATTGATATATATTAATATAAAATATTATGATTCATGGTAAATATGATATCAGAACTCTATGCCCGCCCGGGCGATCACGCCCTTGTCGTAAGGGTGCTTCTCCGCCACCATCCTGGTCACCAGGTCCGCCTCATCTATGACCTCGGGAGGTGCGTTCCTGCCGGTCATGATCACTTCCACATCCCTATGGCGTTTCCTAAGCACCGACAAGACCTCTTCTGGTTTGACCAGGTTGAAAAAGAGCGCGACGTTTATCTCGTCCAGTATTATCACGTCATACTCGCCAGATACCAGCACGCTTTCGGCAAAGGCGAGCGCTCGGTGCGCCAGCTGGATGTCCTCCGGATGGACGCTGCTCCTGGTGATCAGCCGGTCGGAACCGAATTGGTAGAGGTCGATCTCCATCCTGCGCAGGGCCAGTATCTCGCCGTAATCCTCCCCTTTCTTCATGAACTGGATCATGCAGACCTTGAGGCCCCTGCCCCAGGCCCGGAGCGCCAGACCGAGGGCTGCTGTCGTCTTGCCTTTACCGTCCCCGGTGTACACCTGCAATAGCCCAAGCTGGTCCTCTTCCATGCTAATCCAGTCAGGATTGCCTCTCGGGATACTTCTTTGTTGCGGGAAAGCCCTGATTAACCAAGAGCACTATCCCAGTCACATGTTGGAGATCGAGATCAAGACCCGTTCCGAGGACAATCGCAAGGTCGAGGGGATGCTCCTGGAAAGGGGAGCGACACTTCTGGGCGATCACGAACAGGTCGATGAGTACTTCAACCATCCATGCCGGGATTTTGCAGAGACCGATGAGGCGCTGAGACTGCGAAAGGACTCCACTGGCAAGATCACGTACAAAGGGCCAAAGATCGACCGGTTCACCAAGACCCGCGAAGAGATCGAAATGGAGATCGACGACCTGGATAAGATGTCCGCGATCCTGGTCCGTTTGGGTTTCCGATCGGTTGCAAGGGTGAAAAAGAAACGCAGGGAGTACTTACTTGACGGGGTAACGGTCAGCCTCGATTCGGTCGAGGGGTTGGGAGATTTCGTCGAGCTCGAGGTGCAGGGAGAGGACGCGGTCAAGGGAAGGCACATGGTGGAAACGCTGCGCGACGAGCTAGGACTGGAGGGAAGCGAGCGACGGTCCTACCTTGAAATGCTGATGATCCAGAACTGAAGAATGATCATACTGGGGTATGCACCCCAGAAAAAATGACCAGCTCACATCGATCTGATCTTCTCGATGACGAAATCCTTTATCTGGGGATCGTCCGGGATCGTGATGGACTTCTTGAACTTCTCCGTTCCGTCGGGGAGGAAGAAGCCCCTCGAAAGAGAGATGAACTCGTTCTCACCCTCCTTGGTGATGGCCTTTTTCCGGGCAACTTCGATGAAGTTGTTTCTACCAAATGGGATCTTTTCAGCGCTTATCGTTTCAAACTTCACGTCTTTCTCGGTCGAACCCTCATCCATTTAAGCTGCCTCCGTTAGGGACCGTTCGACATAGATTTGGTTGGCTCTTAAATCTTTCCCTTACTATCCAGTATTGAAAAAAGCTACGTTTTGACGATTTTAATCTGATCATCCATAGAAAATAACTTACCTTCGATCACCGGTATCGGGGGATTTACACCGAAGGATAGAAATAGCGTACGAGGAATCAAGACGAACAATGGACCCCGAGGTCTCCTCCAGTTCTGGAGAAACGGGCCCTTCGTGTCCCCATTGCGGCAGGAAGGTGCCTTCCGATGCCGTCTTCTGCCCGTTCTGTGGCAAAGGCATGTCGATGCCGGCATCGCCGCAGTACCCTAACAATCCCTATTATCCGTATGGCTACCAGTACGGCTATCCCAACTATCCGCCATATCAGCCTTCGAACGATGGAGAGACCCTGAAGAAAGTGGTCAGAGGGGTGACCAGCATTGTCATCTTCATGCTGCTACTGCTCGTCTCCTTCAACGTGATCGTCCTTTTATGGGGGATCGGACAGGTGCTCCCGAACGTGAATGGACACGGCACTTATCTGTTCATCATCACTCCCTGGCTGGTCAATATCCTAAAGGTAAGCGATGTGGGCCTCTCCATCTATTTCCTCTTCTTGGTCGGCGCCATCGTGGCCTCGTTCATCTGGATGCTCAAGAAGAGCTTGCACAAGTTCGCCCATGAGCTCACTTTCCAGATCCACGATGAGGGCCACAGTCCGCTGTACATGATCTCAACGCTGTTCTTCGCGGTGATAGCGTTCAACATAGTCTTCTATCTGCTCATCGGCCTGTCAGGGACTTCGCCGAGTGTTCCTAGCCAGGGAGCCGACCTTTGGCAGATCCTATTCTCCTATGCTCAGGCATCGGTCTGGGAAGAACTGATCACGCGCGTCCTGCTGCTGGGTGTGCCCCTCTTCCTCGTTGCGGTCGCCTTGAACAAGGTCAAGGACCCCAAGCACTACATCCTGGGAGGGGGGTTCCAGTTCGGGAAGGCGGAACTGGTGCTTCTGCTCTTCTCATCGGCGATGTTCGGGTTCGCACACAGCTTCAACTGGGACCTGTTCAAGGTCATCCCGGCGTTCCTGGCCGGAATGGCCATGGGTTATCTGTTCCTGAAATTCGGCCTCTATGCAGCCATCATGTTCCATTTCTTCACCGATTATCTCTCGATATCTCTTTCGATCTGGCCGAACAACACCGGACTGGCATTGGGGCTGGGACTGCTATTACTGGTGTTCATCGCGGTCGGCGCGGTCTATTTCGTTCATTACTCCTTCAAGGCCGTCGAGCTGTTCACCGGTATGAAGCTGACCAGGCAAAGACCGGCCCCGGTGGCGCAGCCCTACTATCCGCCCCAGCCATACTATAATCCGTACACCCAGGGCTATTATCCCTATCAGTACCCGCCTCCCGCTTACCCGCAGTACCCGCCATCCCAACCCTACCAGCCGCCGTCACCCCCTCCGTCCGAGCCGAAGGGCCCGGAACAGGGCTTTGGGTTCGTATGCCCCCATTGCGGTGGGACGGAAGCCCGCTATGTGGATGGACGGTTCGAATGCCTCAAGTGCGGCCGCCAGATCTAGCGCCCAGCAACTTGCTCAGGCGCATTGCCGAAAGGGGAGCCCCTTCGATCCTTCTGGCCTCTATGACATACCTGCCACGGTAGCTGCCCATAAGAGCCAGGACGCGTTCGAAATCGATCCTCCCCTCGCCGATGGTCAGGTGCTGGTCGGAAGTACCATCGTTGTCATGGATGTGGACGTTTGCGAACCTGGGAACATGCCTGAGGAACTCATCGATGTTGCAGGCGGTATGGGCGTGGCCTATGTCGAAGCACACGCCTATCGATGTGCCCTCCAGCACCGAAAGCAATTCGGTCGGTTCCGTGCAGGTCGATATCGGCATTCTGGGCATATTCTCCAGTGCGGCGACCACGCCATGTTCGGCGGCCGCCTTGTCGATCTCGTGGATCGACCTTACGGTCTCTCTCATGACCGCGGCACGATCGAGCTGTCCCAGAGGAGTGATGAACCCGGGATGGAAGGTGATCAGGTCGATGTTCATCTTCCGGCAGGATCCTATTGCCATCAGAACCTCTTTCAGCGACGCATCCCTCATTGATGGGTTGAGCGATCCGATGTTGATGTCGCTCAGCGGCGCGTGTACAGAATACTCCAGGTCATAGGATCCAGAGACCTCGATGAACCTCTTCTCGATGTTCTCGAGCCGGTGCATCCCCTCCGCGACGATCTCCCAGGCCTGGAACTCCTTTGCCACCGCCTCGATCGCCTGATCGAAGGGTATGAGGGAGAACGCTGGTGACGAAAGGGATATCATCAGACCTCAACCCCGTCAACGGTCCTTGGCGCCACCTCATCGATCAGCCGCTCGATGTCCTCGGATTCGATGGTTACCTCCATGTTCCCCAGGGCGGCCTTGCCCTCGGACAATGACACGCGTTTCACGAACGCCGCCTGTTTGTTCAGAGAAAGGTTCGTGAAGCTGGCGGAGGCCCCGGAGAGAAGACTTTTCCTGACGGAATCCAGGATCTTCTGGTTCCGGATCAGGGTCTTGAACCGTTCCAATGTGGCGGTCTTGGCGGTGACCTCGTCCTGTCCGACGATGATTTCGCTTTCCGGAAAGATGTTCAGAATTGCCGTCCTGACCTTCTCCGGGTCCTCGGTGGGCCTCAAAGGCGTCCTGATGGTAACTAGGGGCATGACCGGAACATCGAAATGAAAGTATTAAAGGCAGGCCTCACATGACATTTGCCGTGAACCGGGAGTACGTTGTCGATGAGCTGGCCAAGGAGGGATATCTGCTTGATGCTGATGCGGAGGAGTTCATCCTGGCCAAGAACGACCCGCTTGATTTTGCCCGGGATGCCATTTCACGATTGATGACCCGGCCCCTGGTGGTCACGATGCGGGACCTTCGGACCGTCTGCCAGGTGGATTCGATCGACGCGCTGACGCAGGTCAAGGCACACCTGGAGGACATCGGGCCGAGGGAGTACTGCGACGGTGACGTGATCGTGCTCAAGGACATCACCGGCGCTTCCCATTGCGTCGGCAGCATCGATGGTTTCTCACACTACTTCATGGACCGGTTCAATTCCGTCCGGGGAATGCTGCAGAAACGCCGGGATATGAGCGGTTCCACCACCATCAGCCGGGTCTCCGACCCCAATCGCATGATGGTAGAGAAGGAGATCAAGGTCATCGGGATCGTCAATGAGGTGAAGGAGACAAAGACCGGCGACCACATCATCGAGTTCGTGGATGAGACGGGACGCATCACCGTGATGCTCGGTAAGGACGCAAAAGGTGGCAACGACTCCATCCTGAACGATGAGATCGTCGGGATCATCGGTAAACCGGCCCGCAGGGTTGGCGGATCATACGAAAAGGGAGGGTCCGGGGTCAAGATGACGGCCACCGAAATCGTCCGCCCGGACGTTCCCATCAGCAGCGGCATGCCGCGGTCCGATTCGTCTTCCATAATCGGGTTCATGTCCGATATCCATGTGGGGAGCAAGACGTTCCTCGGCACTGAGTGGGGAAGGATGATGGACTGGCTCAAGACCGAAGCGGTCGATCTTGGCATGAACTATCTTCTGATCCCGGGGGATGTCGTTGACGGTATCGGCATCTATCCCGATCAGGAGAAGGAACTGGACGTGGACGACATATTCGGTCAGTACCACGTTCTGGCCGAGTATCTGAAGGATATCCCTGATTCGATCAAGGTCATCGTACAGCCTGGAAACCATGACGCGGTCAGGCCGGCCGAACCGCAGCCAGCTTTCGAGGGCGAGTTCGCCAAGATGTTCGATTCCAACGCGATCCTGATCGGCAACCCGTGCTATCTCAAGATAGAGGGAAGGACCATCCTGTCGTATCACGGCAAGAGTTTCGATGACCTCATGTCCTCGGTGAAGGGGCTGAACTATTCCAAGCCGATCGAGGCGATGAAGGAGATGCTGAAACGGAGGCACATGGCGCCGATCTACGGCGGAAAGACACCGCTGGCACCGGAACCCAGGGACATGCTGGTCATCGACACCGTTCCGGACATCTTCGTCACCGGCCACGTTCATGGCGCCGGACTATCACATTATAAAGGCGTCCGTCTGATCAACGCTTCCACCTGGCAGTCGCAGACCTCGTTCCAGAAGATGCACAATTTCAACCCCGACCCGGCAAAGCTCTACCTGGTGCACCTGGGCACCGGCGAGACTGACATGCAGAGCTTTATGTTCTAAGAATAGGTGAAATGGTTTTTCTCATCCTAGTTGAGACCGCCATTCACGATCTCGTACAGGATGAAGATGCAGCCCAATAGCAACATCCCGTAGGAAACGTATTGGGCCAGGCGGAAAAGATGCTCCCGGCCTTCCGGGGTCGTCATCGAGAAGTAACTCTCGATCCGCTGGAACATTATTTCGCTACCTGCGCCTTCTGCTTGATGCGCTTGAGCCTGAAGATGTTCTCCCTTTCCATTTCCTCGAGCCTCATCTTGATGAAGGCCTCGGCTTCCTGGTATTCGGGGATCACCTTGAACTCGAGCGCGTTCACACGGCGCTTGGTCTTCTCGATCTCGTCGAGCAGCTTCTTCATCGTTGTTTCGATCTCTGCCGCTTCGATGAGGGTCTCGACCAAGTTCTCGAACGCCTTGGCCGCTTCGTCGATGTAGACCGAGGTTCCGATCACACCGTAACCACGCTTGTCCATCGGGGTACGGATGCTGTTGGCCTCGATCTCCGGGACGACCAGCCCCATGACGTTCTTGCTGCGCAGCGTAATCTCCGGGTGAAGCTTCAGGGCGAAAGCGGAGGACTGGACCGCGATGGCGCCATCGACCGCCTTGGCTATGGCGATCTTCTCCATCGCTGTATGGTAGTCTTTGTCGATCTTCTCCCGGATCTGCTTTGCCTGCTCCAAGATCTTGAAGAACTCCAAGATCAGGCCGTCCCGCTTCATCTTCAGGATCTTGTGGCCGGTCTTGGAGAACTTGATCTTCTTCTTGATCTCGAGGAGTTCTGACCGGGTGGGCTTCACTTCACGCGCTGGCATTTTTCATCAGCTCTGTTTGTGGGCCGGGTGGTACTTGTCGATGTACTTCTTGTCGATCCTGGTCAGCTGCCTCTCGTCGAGGTGCGCCAGCAGTTCCCAGCTAAGGTTCAGCGTGGTCTCGATGTCCCTGTCCTCGTCCCTGCCCTGACGCACGAAGCGCTTCTCGAACAGGTCTGCGAACTCCAGGAACTTCTTGTCACGCTCGGAGAGTGCATCCTTGCCGACGATGGCCACGAGACCTCTCAGGTCCTTGCCCTCCGCATATGCGGCGTAGCACTGGTCGGACACTGCCTTGTGGTCCTCACGGGTCTTGCCCTTTCCGATACCCTCGTTCATCAGCCTCGACAGGGAGGTCGAGACATCGACCGGGGGATAGATACCGGCACGGACCAGTTCCCTCTTCGCCACGATCTGGCCTTCCGTGATGTATCCGGTAAGGTCCGGGATCGGGTGGGTGATATCCTCACCGGGCATGGACAGGATCGGGATCTGGGTGATGGAACCCTTCTTTCCCTTAATACGTCCAGCACGTTCGTAGAGAGTCGCAAGGTCGGTGTACATGTACCCTGGGTATCCGCGACGGCCGGGCACCTCTTCTCTGGCAGCGCCGATCTGTCTCAGCGCCTCGCAGTAGTTGGTGATGTCGGTCATGATGACCAGCACATGGTATCCCAGCTCGTAGGCGAGGTACTCTGCGGTGGTTAGAGCCAATCTCGGCGTGATGATACGCTCGATGGCCGGGTCGTCGGCGAGGTTCATGAAGACGACGGCCTTTTTCAGCGCGCCGGTCCTTTCGAAGTCCTTCATGAAGTAGTTCGCTTCTTCGTTGGTGATACCCATGGCGGCGAAGACCACTGCAAACTCTTCGTTAGAGCCCAGCACCTTTGCCTGCCTGGCGATCTGCAGCGCGATCTCATTGTGCGGCAATCCGGACGCAGAGAAGATCGGGAGCTTCTGGCCCCTGACCAGGGTGTTCATACCATCGATGGTCGAGATACCGGTCTGAATGAACTCGGACGGGGAGTCACGGGCCCACGGGTTGATGGCCGCCCCGTTGATGTCCAAGCGCTTCTCCGGCACGATGGCCGGGCCACCGTCCAGGGGTTCTCCGGAACCGGACAGGATCCTGCCCAGCATGTCCCGGGAAACGGGCATCTTCATGGTCTCTCCGGTGAACTTGGCACCGCAGTTCTTGTCGATACCGGATGTTCCTTCGAAAACCTGGATGACGACGTAGTCCTTGGAGGTGTCCAGCACCTGTCCCTTCTTCTCAGTTCCATCCGCCATCGTGACGACGGCGATCTCGTTGAATCCGATCGGCTCGGTCTTCTGGACGAACACCAGCGGACCGGCGATCTGCGAAACCGTGTGATACTCTTTGGATGCCATTTACTTCGCCCCCAGTGCTTCGAAATCCTTGTCCATTCCGGCCATGATTGCTTCGAGATCCTGGTCCACCGTCGGCTCCAGCTTTGCCCTCTGGAGTCTGGACCTGATGGGCATGTTCGAGATGGTCTCGACGGATATCTCGTTCTCGACCGCCTTCTCGGCGCGGTCCGAGAACATCTTGATGGTCTTGAGGTAAGCGTACTGCCGTTTCAGCGGGGAGTAGGTGTCCACCGGGTGGTAGGCGTTCTGCTGCAGGAAGACCTCGCGGATCGTCCTTGCCACTTCGAGAACGAGTTTCTGTTCCTCGGGAAGCGCGTCGGAACCGACCAATTGCACGATCTCCTGGAGCTCTGCTTCTTTCTGCAGGAGCTCGGTGGCCCAGTTCCTTAGCTCGGGGAAGTCCTCGGCCACGTTCGACTTGTACCATCCGTCCAGCTGACCAGCGTACAATGAGTACGAAGTCAGCCAGTTGATGGCCGGGAAATGCCTCCTCTCACGGAGCTTGGAGTCCAACGCCCAGAAGACACGGACGATACGCAGTGTGTTCTGAGTGACCGGCTCGTTCAGATCTCCGCCTGGCGGAGAGACCGCACCGACGACAGAGATCGACCCGGTTTCGCCCGCGACGGTGGTGATACGTCCGGCACGCTCGTAGAACTCGGACAGCCTGGCGGACAGGTAAGCGGGATATCCTTCCTCGCCTGGCATCTCTTCCAGCCTGGAGGAGATTTCTCTCATTGCCTCTGCCCATCTGGAGGTCGAGTCTGCCATCAGCGAGACGTTGTAGCCCATGTCCCTGTAGTATTCAGCGATGGTCATTCCCGTGTAGACCGAGGCCTCACGGGCCGCGACCGGCATGTTGGAGGTGTTGGCGATAAGGACCGTCCTGCCCATCAACGGCTTTCCGGTCTTAGGGTCGTCCAGGAACGGGAAGGTCGTAAGCACTTCGGTCATCTCGTTGCCGCGCTCACCGCAGCCTATGTAGACCACGATCTCCGCGTCGGACCACTTGGCCAGTTGTTGCTGGGTGACGGTCTTTCCGGTACCGAATGCACCGGGGATGGCGCCAGTACCGCCCTTGGTGAGCGGGAACAGCGTGTCCATGATCCTCTGCCCGGTGACGAGCGGGGTGTCCGGGGCGGTCTTGACGCTGAACGGCCTTCCGACACGGACCGGCCATTTCTGCAACATCGTGACCTTCTTGCCGCCGATGAGGGCAACTGGGTCGTCAACGGTGAATTCCCCTCCTCTGATCTCCTCAACAACGCCGGAGATTCCTGGCGGGACCATGACCTTGTGGATGATGGACCTTTCCGGGACAGTGCCGATTATCTGTCCGGATACGACCTTGTCGCCCTTCTTGACGATGGGCGTGAAGGGCCACTTAACGTTGTGGTCCAATCCTGGTGCTGAGACACCCCTCTGGATGAAGTCGCCCATCTTTTCCATTAGGACCGGTAACGGCCTCTGGATACCATCATAGACGCTTCCCAGCAATCCCGGGCCCAGCTCTGCGACGAGGGGCTGTCCGGTATCGATGACCTTCTCTCCCGGTGCTATGCCGGCGGTATCCTCGTATACCTGGATGATGGTCTTGTCACCAACGATCTTGATGACCTCGCCCATCAGGCCTTCCTTGCCGACCTGCATAACGTCATACATCCTCGGGGTGATGCCGGTTGCCGTCACGACAGGTCCCGCAACTCTATAGATTTCGCCTTCCTTTGCCATAATAACCCCTCATTACTTGTACAGATCCACGCCAATTGCTCTCTTGACCTTCTCTCTAAGGTCGCCTTCTTTCGCGCCCACCATTACGACGACCGGGGCGATGGATTCCGTCGCCTTCTTCCGGCCGATAGGGCTCAACAGTTCAGTATCAACAGAATCGATGGCCAGCACGCCGATCGTAGAATCCGCTATGAGCTCCATGAGCTTCTGCTCGTAGTTCTCCGGCTTGACCGTGTAGACGCGCTTGACGCCCCCCAGTCTGAAGCCGAGTACGAATTCGTTACTGCCCAGAACGGCTATGTCCATTATACCACCAGTAGTTCTTTGATATGGTCGACATCAAGCTTGCTCTCCTTTCCACGAGCGATGATCCTGATGTTGTCGACCTCGATCTTCTTCCTGATCATGTAATCGATAATCGGGAGAACGGAGAGCGGATACATGTGAGAGAACTTCTGCGATTGTGCCGCCAGGTACCTTTGCAGCGCCAGGGCGACGAACGTAAGAGAATTCCTCTCCTTTGCCTTCTCCAAAGCCTCCTTGATCTCTTCGTAGAAGGACAGCTTGGTCAACTCTCCTATTGTGGCCTCGAGCGATTCCATACCGGCCAGACGGTTGAGCTCCTTCAATGGCAGTTCCTGACCGCCCTCGATGAAATAGCCTCCCATCTTGTCGATCTCGATGCCCTCACGTTTCAATTTGAGAAGGGTCATGAGATTGGCCACATCTATCTCCTTCCTGAGGAAGGTCATCAACAGCTTCTCCGGCACCGTTTTGCATTCGATGCATCCGATAAGCCTCCCATAGAACTGCTTATCCAGATAGTCCTCTATGGGCGCCAGCGTCCCGGTCGCATCGTATTGGGCCTTGATCTCTTCGGGAATTGAAAGATCACTCTTCTTCTTGATCTCGTCCAGAACATCGTTTACGGTGGACAGGGAGATCAGGTAGTTCAGGGTGTCCTCGCTCATCCTTCCGGCGGCAACGATGTCCTCTTGGATCTCCTCGACGGTGGCTCCATAGAACTTGCCCCTCAGGATGGTCTTGATGTTGTACATATCCCAGCGCGCCAAGTACTTCTCGACCATGACGCTGAGTTCCCCGGTACAGAATCTAAGGATCTGCGTGTTCATCCGAGCCAGGTTCCTGCTGGTGCCAAGTTCGATCAGGTTAACTCCTTCATAGCGGGACGCAAGCTCCGTCATCTCTTCCTTGTATTGCGTCTCTCCCAGGAATCTCCCGATCTCGCTCAGGTCCATCATCAAGAGCTTGGGGTAGGTTTCCTTGTCGAGGAGGAATTTCTTCTTTGCCTTGACCCGTGCGCAGGCATACGCATAGTTGCCCTTTCTACCCCTCATTCCGAACATTCATTCACCCAAACAGAACGTTGGATACGTTCTTCAGTTCCTTTTCCCAGACCGCTGCGAGCATGGTGTTAAATCTGTAGTCCAGGCGTATCGTTCCGTCCTGGCTTTCCAGAACTAGCCCAGTGCTCATGTCCGTTTCCGTAACCGATGCGATGTCGCTGTCCTTCTGCACAAGCCGGGACTCGCCCTTGGGGCAAATCACCTTCGGCCTGGAGATGTTCTTCTTGGCGTTGATCAGGATCTTCTGGTAGACCCGAACCTTTTCCGCCTCGGGCATCGACTCCAGATCTTTCAGCGTCTCCTGGAACGACCGGTCAAGGATCTCCTTCTTGGCGTTGAGTACGATCCTCTTGGCCTCGAGCTCGGCGCTGGAAATCTCCTGTTGCCTCAAGCGCTTCAGGGCGACTTCCAGTTCCTTCTCCTGGGCCTTCTTCTTGTTCGCGATCGTCTCATCAGCTTGCTGAAGGATGGTTGCCCTCTCTTTCTCAGCGGTCGCTATTCGCGCCGCTGATTCCTTGTTGGCGGTCTCCAGTATGTTTCCGACTACCTTGTCCAATGCCATGAATCGGCCCCTTGATTTTTATTATATTGCGGTCGCACTGCCTATTTATACCATTTTTATCCAGAGCAGGATAGCCATGACCAGACCGAAGATAACGATCGTCTCCGGGATAACGGTCAGAACCAGGCCCTTACCGAATAGCTTCTCATCCTCGGCCATGGCGCCGACTGCTGCGGATCCGATCGGACCCTCAGCGATACCGGATCCGATTCCGGCCATACCGACTGCCACTCCAGCTCCAATTGCTATCAAACCAGCTTCTATTGCCATTTCATTCACCTCTCGCTTGTACGCTTTCTCACTATTCTCAGCGGGTTGAACTTGACACCGCCGCCTTCGTAGAATTTTTGGAAGAGCTCAACATAGTGAAGCCTGATGCCGTGCATTCCGGCGGACAGGATCCCTAGGATGAACACCGTCAGATGTCCTACTATCAATATCACTATGGCCACGATGATCATCACTATGGACAGATCAACCGGCCAGGCTCCCGCTCCAGCCCTTGCTACGGGGTCGAAGCCCAGGATGGTCTCGAAGGCGATCGTGTTGAACGCCAGCGCCAGTCCCGCCTTCGACATGCCAATCGCGGCAAGCCTAGCATAGGATATCATGTTGCTCATTAGGCCCGGGAGTTCCAGGATTGCGGTCGCACCTTCGGCTTTGAGCACCATCAAGACACCGGGCACCAGGGTGACCACCCCGAGCGCGAGGAATACCATCGAAATGGTGTCACTGAGCAACCAGGTGGCGATCAACAGGTCGATGATCCACATCAGCAGGAACGTTCCGCCGGTCAGGATCAGGATCCAGCTGCCCTTCTCCATGATGGCGTGCTTCCTTCCGTGTCTCAAGTACTTGTTGTAGAATCCCAGCCCGAATCCCAGATACAGGTGGATAATGCCTATCCATACTGTAAGGAACAGCAGGATCTTCACATCGGTCAGCTTGCTGTATATTCCGACCGGGATGAATCCGAACAGCGTGTGCGGAAGATTGACTCCCAGCAAACTGGACCAGGTCATTTCGTCCGGGATCGGATAGAAATGCAGTCCGAACGCTTCGCCGAACAGGAAGAACCCGAACAGCGTTGCCCAGATACCTCCGAAGAACAGCATGGTCGCGATGGTGCGCCATTCTTTGCTCGTGCATTTCGCCAGTCCTAGGGCGCCGAGGATGAGGAACGGTATTCCGTATCCCATGTCGCCGACCATCAGACCGAAGAAGATCGGGAATGTGATCGCCAGGATCGTGCTTGGGTCGATCTCGTTGTATCGAGGGACCGATATGAGTTCGGTCAGGAACTCGAACTTACTGACGGTCTTGCCGTTGCGCTGCAATGTCGGTACTTTCTCAACCGGCTCCTTGTGCGGCATTCCCGGCGTGTGGGCCGGTTCATGCTGTTCGGCTCTCGGCGCCTCGCCGATTACCTCCATCAGGACGGCGTCCCCCATTTTGGAAGCGAGTTCTTTCTCGATGCCGCTGACGTCTGCGGAAGGAACCCACGCATCCATTGCGAAAGCGTGAGCGGTTGTGCCTAGGCGGATCGGCGTCTCGGCCTTCTCCACCTCTATGCTAAGATGCTCATCCGAGGCCAGTATGAAGGATTGGTGCTTCTCGCGGAGGGCGTCGATCTTCTTCGTTGCCTCCTCGAGGGTCTTCTTCTCCACCTCGTATTCCTCGTCCAGCCTCTTGATCTCCTCCGCGGGTTCTCCTTTCCCGGTCGGGGCGGGCATGTCCGTGTATCCGTTCTGGATAAGGACCTTCTGCGCCTCTGCGGCCTCCGACTTTGGAACGAAGACTGCCACGAACTTACCGTCATTGGATTTGTAGACCTCGAACTGTTTGACCGCCTGCGTCAAAGCCGCGGCCGGGTCCATCTTGACGTAGCCAGTGAAGACCGTCAAGCTTTCGTAACCTGTATACAGCTCCAGCGGCAGCGGGACGGTCATGAACGGTTCGAGCTGCTTCTTTTTCTGCTCGATCTCGTGCATCCGGGCCTGGGAGTTGCTCTTGGTCTCGACGACGCCGACGATCTCAGCCTCGAGCCCGTTAATGGTCTCATCCACCTCAGAGTTGATCTTCCCTATCGGGATGACCTCGATCTCCATTCCCTTGACCTCCTTAATGTCAAGGTCCCTTTCCATGGAACGGAGCTTCAACAGTTTCTGTGAGGCGTCCGATGCTATCGGCAATGGCGAACCCAAGCTGAAACCGGGCTCCTCCGCTGAGAAATCCACTAGGTGAACGGTCTCCAAACCATACAGAATGTCGATGGTCTGTGATAGGGATTCCTTGGACCCTACGACCAGGATCCTAGTCATTTTCTCTGGCAGTATCATCTAAAATCCTCTCAGATGTTCGCTTCGAAGGCCTGCTTCAGTTGCGCTTTGGCCTTTGGAATGTTATGCTCTGCTTTTCCCTTGACGCCAGAGGCCTCTTCTCGCCCCTTGCGGAGGATCTCGTCCCTTTGAGACGAAACCTTTGCCTTTTCGGCAGCATAGGCAGATTCGAACTCAGCCCTTTGCTTCTCCTCAGCATCTTGGATCTTTCTGACGGCGTCCTTTCTGGCAGCGGCCACTATTGTCCTCTGCTTCTCGTCCGCCTCAATCATTATCTGTGACGCTTTTGCTTCTGCGTCTTTTATCTGAAGAAGTGTGTCAGCCCTAGTCACAGGACTCGCCCCCGGAGGTTCAGGGTGGGAATATTTTTACTATATTTAAAGGATTTGCTAAGGTCTAACACGGCCTGCGCAAGATGGGTTTTCTCACTACTTTTCTCATAATTCTCCAAGGGAATCAAGAATGTCCTTCCAGCATATCCGCTCTTTTGATGCGTTAAGGCATATTCCAAGGACCCGCCTCGTTTAATCGAGCAATTATATATAATAAGTAATATCAACCTTTTAACTCGA